>JBKHXC010000188.1:0-5622 GCA_046566225.1 Acidimicrobiia bacterium | reverse complement strand
GGGGGCGGCGAGCTTGAGCATGGTCCTGCGCTTCATGGGGCTTCTCCTGGGTGATGGGTCGGTGAGGCGGGGGGTGTCGGTCATCGGACGCGCACCTCGCCGCGCATGGTGGCGGGGTGGATCTCGCCGCCGGAGCCGTCGCCGCTGCCGCACGCGGGGGCCGTCACGGCCACGAGGGCGGCGAGGCCCGACCCGAACGCACCTCGGCGTCGTGGGCGGCCTGGTCGGTGTTGGTCCACGACCGGTGTTCGGAGGCGGGGAGCAGGTGGATGGGACATTGCCGCGACGAGCCACGGCGTTGCCAGCGGAGGTGGGCGACGCCATCTCTGAGGCGTGGCGGGTCCGAAGAGCGAGACGTGGGACGTGACGACCTCGGCGACGCATCCGGGAACCAGCCGGTGGCGTCCGGCCTGATCGCCGCGGCCTGACCGGTGGCCTCCCTCTCCCGGCCGGCGCCGGCCGGTTCCGCCACGGCCGTGGTGGCTCGTGGCGCGGCCGCCTCCTGCCTGGCGGTCGCAGCCGGCGCCCACTTCGCGGCTCTCCCCGCCCACCGCGGGGACGGGCTGATGACCGCTGGCTTCTTCCTCGCCGTCGGCCTGCTTCAGCTCGCCGCGGCGACGGCTCTCGCTCGCCGTTCCAGCCCCACGGTCCGGGTCGCCGTCGTCGCCGGCAACCTCGGCGTCCTCGGGGTCTGGTTGTGGTCGCGCACCGCCGGCGTCCCCTTCGGCTCACACGCCGGGGTGGCCGAAGCGGTCGGCCCCCTCGACCTCGTCGCAGCGGCGGCGCAGGTGGTCGCCGTCGCAGCCGTGGCGTTCCTCCCGCGCACGGGCAGCGGCGCCGCGATCCGCCTCGGCTCCACGGTGGCGTTGGCACTGGTGGCCGCGACGGTCGCCGTCGGCGGTGCTCGCCTGGTGCCGCTGTCCAGCGCCGGCCACGGCCATGGACCGGTCACGGCTCACGCTCCCATACCCGGCGGTGCCCTGGCCGGGGCCGGCGGAGCAGCGTTGATCGACGGGGCCGGCGCCGCGCAGGGCGGCGTCCCGGCGCCGACCCACGGAGGGGCGGGCGAAGCCACCGGCTCCGTCCCCCACCGCGACGCCGGCCATGACCGGGGAGCACCGCACCCGCATCCCTGAGCGGTCCTGCCGCGGCGCCGGTCCCGGCGCAGCGTGCGGAGCCGGAGTTGGAGCGGCAGCCGCAACCACCGCGCCTGGTGGCCTGGCGCGCCGGGCGGGGCCGGAGCGGCCTCGGCCACAAGTCGCCCCCGGAGCAGAAGCTCCGACGCCGCTTCCTGCCCGGCTGGGCATCTCGACCGTCGGCATGGCGTCGCAGGATCGGCTGCGAGGTCGCCGCCATCGGTGTCGGAGACGGCGGCGAGGGCACGGCGAGGTAGTGGCTGGTGGCGTCGGACGGCGGCATCTTCTCCTTCGGCGACGCTGCCTTCCGGGTTCCACCGGGGCCATCGCCCTCACCAGGCCCGCCAGGGATCCGACGAGGGCGACGACCTAGGTGGCCACCGTGGCCGGGGCCACCTTCGCCCCCGGCGGGTCGGGCGGCAGGAGGAGGGGCCCACCCCGCTCCCGGTGGAGGGCGAGGAGCGTGAGGAAGGGCCCGACGTACACGAAGACCACGGCGGTCACCACCACGCCGGAGTCGTTCACCGCGTACCCGAGGAGGCCGGCGGCCAGCGCGCCGACGATCCCGGCCCGCAGGGCCGAGCGGGGCGGGAGCAGGTGTGTCCAGCCGCCCGCCCAGCCGAGGAGGTACAGCCCGTAGAGGGCGACGATGGGGACCGTCCAGCTCCACGTCGAACCGTAGGTCCGGAAGTTGGCCGACACTTTGCGGGCGGCGATGGTGGTGAAGGCCTCGACGCCCGTGGCGTCGATGTCGGCGAGGAGCCGGCCGAGATGGGTCCTCGCTTGAGGAGGGCGGAGCAGGTCGACGGCGACGACGGCGCCCAGGGCCACGATGGTGACGGCGGCGCCGGCTCCCACCAGCGCCCACGACAGACGCCGGCCGGCGAGGGCGAGGAGCGTCAGACCGAAGACGGGGACCAGGGTCAGGATCCCGCCGACGTCGGACCCGAGCGATGGGGCGCCGTCGACCACCACGACCAGCACGAACAGGCAGGCGGTGC
Source organism: Acidimicrobiia bacterium (assembly GCA_046566225.1). Lineage (GTDB taxonomy): Bacteria > Actinomycetota > Acidimicrobiia > Acidimicrobiales > DATLFN01. The sequence continues at coordinate 3,485 of JBKHXC010000188.1, read as the reverse complement.
TGAGGAGCGCCTCCCGCCGGCGTGGGGCGTATTGCACGTGGATGGCCCCGAGCAGGAGCGTCGTGGCGGCCAGGGTGGCGAACGCCGTGTTCCCCAGGCCGCTGAAGCGGGCTGCCAGGTACGGCGAGTAGCCGAGGAGGCTCGACTGCTGGAGCGTGGAGCCGGTGGCGGCGTCGGCCACCAGGACGGTCACGGTGGCGGCCATGACCCACGACAGGGGGCTCAGGGGGTGCCGGCGGGCGCGCAGGGCCAGGGCGACCACGACCAGGTCGATGGCGACGAGGACGCCGGCCCCGCCGGCGCCGAGGAGGGGTGCGCCGGGCACGGCGCGGAACAGGAAGGTGGCGAGCGGATAGGCGGTCACCGCCAGTACCGACCACCGCAGGAACGGGCCGGCTCGCCCGGCGCCGCCGAGCCGGGTGAAGGCGACGACGGCCAGGAGGTAGACGATGGCCTGGACGACGATGTAGGCCAGGGTCAGCGGGAGGTAGAGCGTCTCGCGGTAGCGGGCGTCTCGGTCCAGTCCCCGGAGGTGGCCGAGGTCGGGCGCCACGGCGCGGTAGCGGAGCGGGTTTCCGATCATGCCCGGCGGGACCGGCACCCCGAGCGCGTCGAGGACGGAGGGGGCGATGTCGGTGAGGGCGACCAGGCCGACCCGTCGGGTCGAGGGCGAGTGCAGGTAGCCGGGGACGACCCCGGGACCGGAGGCGACGAGGGGCGTGAGCCGCCACTCCTGAGTGGCGGGAACCAGCGACACCGCGAGGAAGCCGGTGTCGGCCGGCGCCTCCCGGCGCAGGTCCCCGAGGAGGCGGTCGGTGTCATGGAGGGCGCGACGACGGGCGCGAGCTGCCGCCTCCGGCGAGGCGATGGGGGCGAACTGCGCCGCCCGCGTCAGATCGCCGGGGTCGACGACCACGACGTCGGCCAGCCGTACGGCCCGGAGCGCCTCGGTGAGGACGGCGCCGTGGTCGGCCCGCTGCCCGAAGGCCGCGGCGGGATCGGTCACGAGAAGGCGGCCGTCCACCGTCCCGATGTCGACCTCGCCGCTCTCGTCCATCACGGCGATCGCCGCCGGCCGCAGCACTCCGGCGCCCCCGTGGCCGACGTCGGCGTTGCCCACCACGGCCGTCCGGCGGCCTGCCCGGCGCAGGGCCTCGCCCAACGCCCCCGGGCGGCTCGCCACGTGGCGCCCCTCGTTGAGGCGGGCGACGGCGGGCGCCCCGACGACCACCACCTCTCCGTCGGGGTGGCTCCCGGTCCGGCGGGCCAGGGCGTCGGCCGCCGTCGCCCCCTCCAGGGGCGCGCCGCCGTCGAACGCCTGGCCCCCGTGCTCGTCCACCGCCACACGCCCACCTGCGCCCAGGGTCGCGTAGCCCTCCACCACGTCGGGGCGGGGCCCGAGGCCGCGCCCCGACGTCATCGCCGCGACCGCCCCCTCGGCCGCCATCTCGTCGAGGTGCGGGACCAAGCCCGTGCCGAGGTCGTCGAGGGAGAGTCCCGGGAGTCCGAAGATCACGACCTTGTCGGGGACTCCCGTGGCGGCGACGCTCGGCGGGTCGGAGCGCTCGCCGAGCCAGAGCGCGCCCCCGGTGGCGGCCACGAAGGCGATGACGATGAGCGCCATGCGGAAGCGGACCGACGTGAGCCGGGGCCACAGGGTGCGGGCGATTTCGATTCCCCGTCCCGCCCTGTGGCGGAACCGGACGCCGCTCGGCCGGCCGTGCCGGTGGTCGATCGGGACCTCGACCTCCTGTACCCGCGCACCGAGGCGCCGGGCGTCGATCGTGAGGGCCGCCTCCAGGCCGTTCCGGGGAGCGAGGTCGACAGAGCGGAGCAGCTCGCCCCGTACCGCCCGCTGGCCCGACAGCGGCGCGCGGGCGTGGAACCCGCTCGCTCTGCGGATGCCCGCCGCCGCCAGCCGGCCGACCCACTCCAACCGCCTGGGCGAGGGGAGCACGGCCACGGCCATCTCGGCCTCCCCGGTGAGCACGGGGGAAAGGAGGGCTCCGGCGTGAGCGGCGGTGGCACCGAGGCCGGCGTCGACGAGGAGGTACGTCCCGGCGTGCGCGGTGGCGGCCACCCCGGCGCCCACCGCCGCCCCCCTTCCCTCGTTCCCGGGGAGGCGCAGGACGCTCGCACCGGCACCGCGGGCGGCGTCGGCGGTGTCGTCGGTCGACCCGTCGTCGACGACCATGACCTCGTCGGCCAGTCCTTGCAGGGCCGAGACGGTGTCCGCCACCGTGTCGGCGTGGTTGTGGGCGGGAACGAGGGCGACGACAGGGCGGGGCGACGGTGTCACTGTCCCGGCTCTTTGGCCTCCCACGGGTGTCGTCCGCTCAGGCGGCCGAGGATACGGCCAGAGGGCATGGATGGCCCTCAGCCCGGTCAGACCTCCGTCTCGCCGTCGTCCGCCTCCTCCTGTTCGTCGTCCGCCTCGGTGAGCTGCCACTTGAGCTGGAACTCGACCTCTTCTTCGTCGTCCTCGCGCTCGTGCTCGACGCTGATGGCGGCGCCCTTCGGCACGCGGATGCGCTCGCCGGCGACCTGGATGCGAAACGGCCGGTCGGCCTCCAGGGCATCCGCCAACCGGCGAAGCTTGGCGGCGAACTGGGCGACCGAGTATTCGCGTTCGACGTCACGGGAAGCCATGGCTCAATCCTTGCAGCCGGGGCTCCGACGTGTCGTCGCGCCGCGGGGAGCGCCACCGCCCCGGTGATCGAGCGTGTGCGCGGTGCGCTACGGTCACCGCGAAGGCACGCCGGTGGGTCCGGGTCCGCACCCCGGGCGGCACCGAGGGCTGGGTCCTGGAACGCGGCGTGCGCTGGTGACCGGGGCCCACCGAAGCCGCCCGGCGCCAGCGTCGAGCCCACTGGCGCGCGACCACTCGGTGACACGACGGGACGGGAGTGGGATGTGAGCGAAGCAACCTCGCTGTCCAACCCCGTCATCAGCACCCCGTACGACCCGCCCGAGCAGCACTTCGAGCTTGGGCCGGCCGGGCCGACGGGCGTGCTGGTTCCCGGCCGGCGGCCGAGCGAGTCGTTCATCCCGGTCCCCGTGTCGAGGAAGGCCAAGGCGGACCAGGCGGCGCTCGACTTCGACGCCACCGGCGAGCGCCGGGAGCAGAACACCCTCATCAACGACATCCGCCGCGAGGTCGAGCGTTGGAGGGCCAACAACTGGAACGGGGTCACGCCCTACAACCGCAAGCTCCTGGCCCACTGGGCGCTCGGGCCGCACCGCGAGGACCCGGTGCTGTTCTGCCAGCGGGAGGCGGCGGAGACGACCCGGCCGCCCGGCGGGCGTTCGGCGTTGTAGGGCCGACCGGACCCGATGCGCCCGCTCAGAGGCGTCGAGTTCTCCAGAAGCCACTTGCTGTAGCGAACGTGTGTTCGCTACAATGGCGGGGTGGGCACAGGCGTGCTGGAGCGGGAGGCGGGCGAGATCGAGGTCCGCTGCGACGGCCCCGAGGTGCGCCTGTGCGC
>JBKHXC010000187.1:0-1795 GCA_046566225.1 Acidimicrobiia bacterium | reverse complement strand
GGAGCGCTTCGCCTCCGACCTCCTGGCCTCGGTGCTCGAAGGCCAGGGCGTCGAGGTCACCCGGGGCGCCTTCGACCTCCCGACGGCGTTCGACGCCCGCGCCGGCGCCGGCGGCCCCACCGTGGCCATCTGCTGCGAGTACGACGCCCTTCCCGGCATCGGCCACGCCTGTGGCCACAACGTGATCGCCGCCGCCGGCCTCGGCGCCGGCCTCGCCGCCGCCGCCGCCGCCGACGACGCGGGCGGGAGGGTGCGCATCCTCGGGACGCCGGCCGAGGAGGGCGGCGGCGGGAAGGTCCTCATGGCCGAGCGGGGTGCGTTCGAGGGGGTCGACGCGGCGATGATGGTCCACCCCGCCGGTGCCGACCTGGCCACGATGGACGTCATCGCCGCCGCCATGCTCGACGTCGAGTACCACGGCCGGGCCGCCCACGCCGCCGCCGCCCCCCAGGACGGGCGCAACGCCCTCGACGCCGCCGTCCTCGGCTACGTCAACGTCGCCGCCCTGCGCCAGCACATCCGCAGCACCGAGCGGGTGCACGGCATCTTCACCAGGGCGGGCGACAAGGCCAACATCGTGCCCGACCACACCGCCGCCCACTGGATGGTGCGGGCAGCCCGGGCGGCGTCGCTGCCGCCGCTCAAGGAGCGCGTCCTCACCTGCCTCCAGGCCGGGGCGGCGGCGGCCGGTTGCCGGATGGAGCACCGGCCGAGCGCCCCCGACTACGCCGACATGGTGGACAACCCGGCGCTGCTCGCCCTCTACGTCGCCAACTCCGGGTCGCTCGGCCGATCCGTCTCGGCAACGGCCACACCCGACACCCGGGTGGTGGGCAGCACCGACATGGGCAACGTCAGCTATCTGGTGCCCTCGATCCATCCCATGATCAAGGTGGCGCCGGCCGGGGTGGGCATCCACTCCTCGGCCTTCGCCGGGCACGCCCGCTCGCCCGAGGCCGACCGGGCCGTGATCGACGGGGCCAAGGCGATGGCCCTCACCGTTGCCGACCTGTGGGCCCGCCCCGGGGCCCTCGACCAGGTCCGCGCCACCTTCACCCCTCCGACCTGACGCTCCCGCCCCCATCCCGGCGGCGGGAACCGGTCACACCCGGCGGTCCCGCCACCGGACGCGGCAGGGCCGGGTCAGCGGTGGGCGCGGCGGCGGGCCACCACGGCGGCGACCACGGCGCCGAAGGCGAGGTGGTCGGCGACCTGGGGACCGGGGTCGAGGGCCCGGATGCGGGGGTAGCGCCGCCCGATGGCGCCGAGGTCGAGGGCGGCGACGGCGAGGGCCCCGCCCAGCCCGGCGGCGACCGTGCGCCGGGCGGGCAGGGCGAGGGCGAACACCGTCGCCCATCCGAGCGACAACACGGTGTGGGCGGCGGCGCCGGCCACCACCAGCCGGGCCGCGGGGGCGTCGTCGGGCAGGAGCAGGGTGCCGGCGGCGACCACGCCTTGGCTCGGGTCGGCACCCCGCAGCAGGGCGGACGCCGTCGACGGCAGCCCGCTCACCGCCCACGCCGCCATCCCCGCCACCATCCCGTCGGCGAGCGCCGTCCTCGTCGCCGGGTGGAGCGCGCCGGCGATGCTCACGGCTGGGGCACGAGGTCGACGGCGACCGCCAGGGCCCGCCGGCCCCACGGCTGGAGGTCGGAGCCGCCCGGCCGCTGGTACTTCCCCAGCAGCAGCCGTCTGGCGGTGCGGTCCTCGTCGCTGCCGTGCACGAGGACGCGGGCACGGGCTCGGTGCGTGACCCCGGCGAGGTCGACCCGGACGTCCGGGACGTCCACCAGGT
>JBKHXC010000186.1:0-3402 GCA_046566225.1 Acidimicrobiia bacterium | reverse complement strand
AAGATGCGCGACCCCCGCAACCACTCCCTGCTGGTCAGCCTGGCCGGCCCGGCGGTGAACGTGGTCCTGGCCCTGGGGGCGGCGCTGGTGCTGCGCTCGCTGCTGCGCTCCGGCGGGGCCGGCGGCGGCGTCCCCCTCGCCTACGAGGTGCTGTTCTACGTGGGCGTGGTGAACGTGGTGCTCGCCGTGTTCAACCTCCTGCCCCTTCCGCCCCTCGACGGCTCGGCGGTGGTGGAGCGCCTGCTGCCCGCCCGCTGGTGGCCGGGCTACCTGCGGATCCGCCAGTTCTCCCTGCCCGTGCTGCTGGTCCTGGTGCTCCTGCTGCCGGGCGCCCTGAGCCGGGTGTTCGACCCCGCCCTGGAGGGCTGGTACCGGCTCCTGCGCTAGAGGCCTTCGACCTCATTCGTTCGCTTCGCCCGGCCCTTCGGGTCAGCGTTCGTTCGCTTCGCCCGGCCCCACGGGTCCGCGTTCGTTCGCTTCGCCCGGGCCCGCGGGTCGGCGGCGGGGGAGCAGGCCGAGGGCGTCGCGGGCCCGGGCCACGGTGGCGGCGGCCACCGGCGCCGCCCGGTCGGCCCCGGCGGCCAGCAGGGCGGCCGCCCCCGCCGGGTCGGCGGCCAGCTCGGCGTAGCGCTCCCGCAGCGGCCGCAGCAGCTCGACCACGGCGGCGGCGGTGTCGGCCTTGAGGGGCCCGTAGCGGGCGTATTCGGCGGCGACCTCCTCCGGTTGGCGGTCGGTGGCGGCGCCCAGGATGGTGAGCAGGTTGGACACGCCGGGCTTGGCCTCGGGGTCGAAGCGCACCTCGGTCCCGGTGTCGGTCACCGCCCGCTTGACCTTGCGCTCGACCGCCTCCGGCGGGTCCAGCACCAGGATCGTCCCCGCCAGGGACTCGGCGCTGGCCGACATCTTCCTGGTGGGGTCCTGGAGGTCCCGCACCCGGGCGCCCACCCGTGGGACGGCCGCCTCGGGCACGACGAAGACGTCGCCGTGGCGGGCGTTGAAGCGCTGGGCGACGACCCGGGTGAGCTCGAGGTGCTGGCGCTGGTCCTCGCCCACCGGCACCCGGTCCACGTCGTAGAGGAGGATGTCCGCCGCCATCAGGACCGGGTAGGTGAACAGGCCGACCGACGCCGACTCCTCGCCGCCCCGGGCCGACTTGTCCTTGAACTGCGTCATGCGCCCCAGCTCGCCCATGCGGGCCGTGCACTCCAGGAGCCACGACAGCTCGGTGTGCTCGGGGACCTGGCTCTGCACGAACAGCGTGCACACGTCGGGGTCGAGGCCGGCGGCCACCAGGCACAGCCCGCACTCGACGGTGAGCGCCCGCAGCCTGGGGGGGTCGATGGCCACGGTCAGGGCGTGGAGGTCGGCCAGCATGAACAAGGACTCGGCCCGGTGCTGGTCCTCCACCCAGAACCGCAGGGCGCCCAGGTAGTTGCCCAGCGTGACCGGCCCGGTGGGCTTGAGGCCGGACAGCACCCGTGGCATCGGCGCATGGTATGCGCCTGCCGCCGGGGCCCCCCGGGTATCCTCGGGCGATGCCCTACGAGGTGTCGACGCCGGTCTTCGAGGGCCCCTTCGACCTGCTCCTGCACCTCATCACCCACCAGCAGGTGGACCTCTACGAGGTGTCGCTCAGCGCCATCGTCGACTCGTACCTGGCCCACCTGGAGGCGATGGAGCGCCTGGACCTCGACGTCGCCACCGAGTTCCTGCTCATCGCCGCCACCCTGATCGAGCTCAAGACCAGCCGCCTGCTGCCGGGCGTGCGCGACGCCGAGCTGGCCGAGGAGCTGGCCCGGTGGGAGGAGCGCGACCTCCTGCTGGCCCGCCTGGTCGAGTGCAAGACGTTCCAGGACGCGGCCCGGGCGCTGGAGCGGCTGGCCGACCGGGCCGACCGCTCGAGGCCCCGGGTGGCGGGGATGGAGGAGCGGTTCCTGGCCCTCGTGCCCGACGTGCTGGCCGGCGTGACGCCCGACGACCTCCGCGCCGCCCTGCGCCGGGCGCTGGCGCCCAAACCGCCGCCCCCTCGCGTCGACGTGACCCACGTGGCCATGATCAAGGCCAGCGTGCGCGACTCGGTGGAGGAGCTGTCGACCGTGCTCCCGGCCACGGGGCCGACCACCTTCCGGCGGCTGACCGCCGGCCTGGACGAGCGCATCGAGGTCATCGTCCGCTTCCTCGCCCTGCTCGAGCTGTACAAGGACGGGCTGGTCGAGCTGGAGCAGGCGGGCGCCTTCGGCGAGCTGCGGGTCACCTGGCGGGGCCCGGCGCCGTCCCCGGTGGACTCCCGGCGGTGAGCGGGCGGCCGGAGGACCTGCGGGCCATCGAGGCGGTGCTGATGGTGGCCGCCGAGCCGGTGGAGGCGGCCATGCTGGCCCAGCTCCTGGAGTGCACGCCGGCCCGGGTGGAGGAGCTGTGCGCCGAGCTGGCGGCCTCCTACGGGGACGAGGAGCGGGGGTTCGTGCTGGCCCGGGTGGCCGGCGGGTACCGCTTCCAGAGCGCCCCCGACCTGGCGCCCTACATCGAACGCTTCGTGCTGGACGGCCAGTCGGCCCGCCTGTCCGCCGCCGCCCTGGAGACGCTGGCGATCGTGGCCTACAAGCAGCCGGTGTCCCGGGCCCAGCTGTCCGCCATCCGGGGCGTCAACGTCGACGGCGTGGTGCGCACGCTCCAGCAGCGGGGCTACGTCGCCGAGGTGGCCCGCGATCCCGGCCCCGGCCAGGCCGTGCTCTACGGCACCACCGCCGCCTTCCTGGAGAAGCTGGGCCTCGACACCGTGCACGACCTGCCGCCGCTCGGCGACTTCGTCCCCGGCGGCGACGTGGTGGAGGCGCTCGAGCAGGGGCTGCGGCCGCTGGAATGACCGGGGAGCGCTCGGGCGAGCGCCTCCAGAAGGTGCTGGCCCGGACCGGCTTCGGCAGCCGGCGGGCCTGCGAGCAGCTCATCGCCGACGGGCGGGTGACGGTCAACGGCGTGGTGGCGGCCCTCGGCCGGCGCGTCGACGTCGAGCGCGACCGGGTGGAGGTGGACGGCGCCGCCGTGGGCGTGCGGGCGGGCCTGGTCCACTACCTGCTCAACAAGCCCCGGGGGGTGGTGACCACGGCGGCGGACACCCACGGGCGGCCCACCGTGGTCGACCTGGTGCCGGCCCGGCCCCGGGTGTTCCCGGTCGGCCGCCTCGACGCCGACACCGAGGGCCTCCTCGTGCTGACCAACGACGGCGAGCTGGCCCACCGGCTCACCCACCCCTCCTTCGGCGTCGACAAGGAGTACCTGGCGGAGGTGGAGGGGGCTCCGAGCCGCGGGGCGGTGCGCCGCCTGCGGGAGGGGGTGACCCTGGACGACGGGCGCACCGCGCCGGCCCGGGTCTCGATCCTCGACGACGGGGTGCTGCGCATCACG
>JBKHXC010000185.1:0-4631 GCA_046566225.1 Acidimicrobiia bacterium | reverse complement strand
CCCCGATTCTCTTCACAACAGCACCTTGTCGTTGAGCACCTCGGTGACGAGGCGGGCGGCGGCGGCCGGCGTGCGAGCGGGGTCCACCGACCCCGGCGGGTGGAAGGAGCGCACGACGGCCGAGCTGACGTCGGTGTAGTAGGGCGTCTGGGGACGGGGGGCGGAGTCGTTGATGGAGTCCCGGATCAGGTCGGCCATCGGGAAGATCTCCCGCACCTCGGGGTCGTCGTAGACCTCGGCGCGCGCCGCCGGGTTCTTGGCGTCGACCATGTACTGCTGCTGGCTGTCGGCCGAGGTGATGCACCGCACGGCCTCGAGGGCCTGGTCCTGGTGGTCGCTGTAGGCGCCGATCGCCAGGGCGATCCCGCCCAGGGGCGGCCGGCTGGGCGTGGACGGGTCGACCCGCGGGTAGCGGGCCCAGCCGATGTCGTCGAGCACCGCCTGGTCCAGCGTCCCTCCGGCCACGGCCTCCTGGGCGGCGCCGTACACGTAGGGCCAGTTCACCATGAACCCGCCGCGCGCGCCCTGGAAGCCGGCCCGGGCCGCCTCCTCGTCGGAGGTGGACACGGCCGGGTCGGCGGCCGGCGACCGGGCCAGCTGGCGGATGACCGACGCCGCCCGGCGGCCGGCGTCGCCGTCGATGGCCGGCTCCACGTCCTTGCCCGCCTCCGGGTTGCGCAGCACCCGGCCCCCGGCCGACTCGACCAGGGCATTGATCCACACCATGTAGCCCTCGTAGCGGTTGGCCTGCACGCCGAAGAGCGTCCCGGTGCTCGACGCCGCCTCGATGAGCTGCTGCCAGGTGGCGGGGCCGGCCGCCGGGTCGATCCCCGCCCGCTCGGCCACCGACTGGCGGAACCACAGCAGCTGGGTGTTGGCCCAGAAGGGGGCGGCGACCAGCTCGCCGTCCCACGTGGCGGACTCGACGGGGCCGGCCAGCACGCCGTCGGTGAGCTCGTCGGCCTCGGCTTCCGAGAAGGTCCGCAGGAACCCGGCGTGGGCGAACTCGGCGACGAAGGGCGGGTCGAGGCTCATCAGGTCGATGGAGGCGTCCTTGGCCGCCAGCCGCCGCACGAGCTGCTCACGCTGGGAGGTGGCGTCGTTGGGGAGGAGCGAGGTGACGATCCGGTACCGGCCCCCGGCCGCCGCCGTGCACTTGGCGGCCAGCCGGGCCTGCCCGCCGTTGTCGGGGTTGATGTACCAGTTGAGGGTGGCGACGCCGCCCCCGCCGCCGCAGCCGGCCACCAGCGCGGCCAGGGCGGCGGCGACCACGGCGGCGGCCGCCCGCCGGGAGCGAAGGACTGCCGACCTGGTCACCGATCCCCTTCCTCGCGCCGGGTGGGAGGATTCTGCACCACCGGCGGCCTGCCGTGCAGGATGTCCTCGCCGGGCGGGGCGCCGTCGACGAGGACCTGCTCCACCCGGCGGAACCGGAGCACGGAGTCGAGGTAGGACCGCAACGCCGCCTCGTTGCCGACTTCGTGTCCGGCCGCCTCCGACAGGAAGTAGCGGTGCTCGAGCAGCTCGTGGAACAGCTCGGCCGGCTCGAGGCGCCCGCGCAGGTCGGCCGGCACGCTGGCCACCAGGGGCTCGTAGACCTCGGCCATCCACCGCACCGCCAGGGGCGCCTCCGGCACCGGGGCGCCCTCGACCCGGACCAGGTGGGCGCCGTAGGACGAGATGTCGTTGAGCAGGCGGCGGGCCTGGTTCTCCTGCACCTCCAGCCCGGTCAGGCGCCGCAGGCGGCGGGCGTGGTGGCCCTCCTCGACCAGCGCCGGGTAGACCCGGAGCCGGGTCGCTCCCTGCTCGCGCTCGACCACCAGCTCGCCCACGTCGAAGCCCAGGTCGTTGAGCCGGCGGGTGCGCCGCTCGATGGCGTGGCGCCCCATGTCGTCGGCCTCCTCGGGGCCGGTCAGCTCTCCCCAGAGGGCGGCGTAGCGCTCGGCGAACAGCTCGGCGGTGGCGAGGGGGTCGACGCCGTCGACGCCCTGGCCGGCGGCGGCCAGGTCCAGCAACCCGCCGGCGATGTGCTCGCGCGCCAGGTCCACGTCGGCCTCCCGGGCGCCGTCCGAGCCGCCGGTGCGCCGGGCCGTCTCGGCGTCCACCAGGTAGGCCCGCAGGGCGCCCGCGTCGCGGCGGAACAGCAGGTTGGCGAGCGAGCAGTCGCCCCAGAAGAACCCCCGCAGGTGGAGCCGCACCAGCAGCACGACGGCGGCGTCGATCAGGCGGCGGGCCAGGTCGGGGTGGCCCTCGGCGCGGAACAGGTAGCTGTAGGGCAGCGAGAAGTCCAGGTAGCGGGTGACGAGGACGCCGTCGAGGGGGGCGCCGTCGTCGGATGCCCGGCCGGTGACCAGGCCCACGGCCTCGACCACGGGCAGGCGGTCGGCGGCCAGGTCGCGCAGCATGCGGTACTCCCGCCCGGCGTCGGCCTCGGCCGTCTCCTTCAGGGCGTAGACCCGCTCGCCCAGGGCCGCGAAGCGCACCACGTGCCGGCTGGCGCCGTGGGCCATCTGCACCAACAGCCCGGGGTCCCACTCGGCCAGGGGCAGCGACCACGGCAGGTCGAGCAGGTCGGGCGGCTGGGTGCCCGAGACCAGCTGGAGGCGCACGGCCACGCGCGCACTCTACGGACTCAGTCGGCGGCCAGCTCCGGGAGGAGGGTCTCGACGAACTCCTCGGCCCGCAGCCGGCCCTCCGAGGGCCAGCTGCACACCAGGTAGGACACGCCGTTCGAACGGTGGCGCTCGGCCGCCCGGCGCACGTCGTCCCACGGCTCGGACAGCGACAGCTGGGCGGAGCGCACGATGGCGTCGGGGTCGCGGCCCGCCGCCTCGGCGGCGCCGGCCACCACGGCCCACTTGCGGGCGTAGTCGGCGCCCGAGGCGAAGCAGTGCCAGGCGTCGGCCACCCGGCCCACCAGCGGCAGCATGCGCTGCTCGCCGGAGGCGCCGATCCACAGGGGCGGGTACGGCCGCTGCACCGGCCGGGGCCGGTAGGTGGCCCGGTGCAGGGTGTAGTGGTCGCCGGCGTAGCTGGCGTCGTCGGCCGTCATGAGCAGGCGCATCACGTCGATGGCCTCCACCAGGCGGTCGACCCGCTCGGCGGTGCGGGGGAAGGGGATGCCCAGCTCGAGGTGCTCGCGCTCGAACCACCCGGTGCCCAGGCCCAGCTCGAGGCGCCCCCCCGAGATCTGGTCGACGGTGACCGCCTCGGCCGCCAGCACCGACGGGTGGCGGTACGTCATGCCCGTGACCAGCGTGCCCAGGCGGATGCGCACGGTGGCCGCCGCCAGCCCGGCCAGCAGCGTCCAGCCCTCCAGGCACGGGCCCGGGCCGGTGCCGTACAGGGGCTTGAAGTGGTCGAAGACCCAGGCCCCGTCGAAGCCCGCGCCCTCCGCCCAGCGCACCCGCTCGAGCATCTGGAACCACTCGACCCGGTGCTGTGCGATCTCGATGCCCACGCGCACGGGGGCCCACCCTAGAACCCCCGGCGCCTCGGCTGCGTCGGTCAGGGGGCGTCGAGGCCCATGCGCCGGGCCACCAGGCGGAGCCGCTCCACCGGGCGGACCAGCGCCACGCGCACGTGGCCGGCGCCCGCCGCCCCGTACAGGTCGCCGGGGCTCACCAGGCAGCCGCCCTCGGCGGCCAGGCGCTCGGTGAAGCCCCAGGCGTCCCCCCCCGGTGCGGGCGCCCACAGGTAGAACCCGCCGCCCGGCAGCGGGGCCTCCACGCCCAGGGCGGCGAGCAGGGAGCGGAACGCCGCCAGGCGCCGGCGGTAGCGGTCCCGCTGGGCCTCGACGTGGGCGTCGTCGTCGAGGGCCACGGCGGCCGCCGCCTGGACCGGGCCGGGGACGAGCATGCCGACGTGCTTGCGCACCTCGGACAGGTAGCGGGTGAGGACGGGGTCGCCGGCGTAGAACCCGGCCCGCAGCCCCGCCGCGTTCGACCGCTTGGACAGCGAGTGCACCGCCACCACCCCGTCGGCGCCCGACGACAGGATGGTGCGGGGTGGCCCGTCCCAGGTGAACTCGGCGTAACACTCGTCGCTGAACACGGGCACGCCGTGGGCCCGTCCCCACTCGGCCGCCGCCTCCAGGTCGTCGAGCTGGCCGGCGGGGTTGCCGGGGGTGTTGACCCACAGCAGCAGGGCCCGGCGGGCGTCGGCCGGGTCGATGGCCGACAGGTCGAGCCGCCACCGGTCGTCGACCGGCACCTCGACCGAGCGGCCCCCGGCCAGGGTGGCGCCCATGGCGTAGCTGGGGTAGGCCACCGCCGGGTGCAGCACGGTGTCCCGCTCCGGCGAGCGCAGCCGCAGCCAGTGCGGCACGGTGGACACCAGCTCCTTGGTGCCCACGCAGGCGTACACCGCCGACGGGGCCACGTCCACCCCCAGCCGGCGCGCCATCCACCCGGCGGCCGCCTCCCGGTAGCGGGCGCTGCCGACCGACAGCGGGTACCCGGCCTCGGCGCCCGACGACGCCAGGGCGGCCACCACGGCCGGGGGGGCGGGGTCGCCGGGCGTGCCGATGGACAGGTCGACGCTCCCGCCGGGGTGGGCGTCGGCCTTCTCCTTGGCCCCCGCCAGCCGCTCGTAGGGGTAGACGGGCGGCTCGAAGCCCCCCGTCACGCCCC
>JBKHXC010000184.1:0-2044 GCA_046566225.1 Acidimicrobiia bacterium | reverse complement strand
GGGGCCGACGACCTGCCCTGGCGGGTGCTGCGGGTCGCCACCGTGGTGGCCGACGACGACACCGGGTCGGTCACCCAGTACAACGCGTTCCACGAGACGCTCAAGCTGTGGTTCTACGGCCTGCTGTCGCTGGTGCCGGGGCGGGGCGACACGCCGCTGTACTTCGTCACCGGCGGGTTCGCGGCCGACGCCGTCGCCCGCCTGGCCGCCGCCGGGGCGGCGGGCGGCGTCTACCACGTGGCCCACGACCGGTCCGAGTCGCTCACCCTCGACGGCCTGCTCGACGTCGCCGGGTCGGAGTTCGCCCGGGTGGAGGACTTCGCCAGCCGGGGCATCCTCCGGCCGCTGCTGGCCGACGAGGAGTCGTTCGAGCTCCTGGTCGACGGGGTGACGCCCTTCGCCGGCGGGCTGGTCACCCGGGCCCTCGCCAACGTGATGCCCTTCGCCCGCCAGCTGTTCGTGGCCAAGGAGATCGACAACGCCCGCCTGCGGGGCGCCCTGGCCGGCTACCGGGCCCCGACCCGGCGGCCCTCCTGGCCGCCACCTGCGCCCGGCTGGCCGCCACCCGCTGGGGGAGGCGGCTTGTCGAGGCCTGAGGCGCCGCTGGCCGCCCTCCTGGGCGTGGCGGTGCGGATCGCCACCGCCGCCGCTCCGCTCGGCCCGCGGGCGCTGACCGCCGCCGAGCGGGCCCGGGCGGAGGGGTTCCCGACCGAGGCCCGGCGGCGGGACTGGCTGGTGGGCCGGGCCGCCCTCAAGGCGCTGCTCGGCCCGGGGGCCGACACCGCCGGGCTGGCCTTCCCCCACCCCCGCCTGTCGCTCACCCACGCCGGCGGCCGCGCCTTCGCGGTGTCCGCCGAGGGGCCGGCGGCGGGCGTTGGCATCGACTACGAGCCCGACCGGTCGTCGGTGGACCCCCGCGCCGCCCGGTTCTTCCTCGCTCCCGCCGAGCGGGCGGCGGCCACCACCGCCGGCGCCCTCCTGCGGCTGTGGACCGTCAAGGAGGCGCTCTTCAAGGCCACGCCCGGCAATGCCGGCACCGTGCTGGGCGACTACGCGCTGGACCGGCCCGGCTCCCCGGTCGGCACGGCGCGGGGACCGGGCGGCGCCCTCCTGCGCTACGCCACCGCGCCGGCGGCGGACGGCGTGCTCGCCGTCGCCGTGTGCCTGCCCGGAGGGAGCCGCCGTGGCCCTGTCTGACGACGAGCTGTTCGTCCTCAGCTTCTACCGGTCGTCGGAGATCAACGGGTCGCTGTTCTTCGGCCGCCTGGCCCGGGCGCTCAAGCCCGGCCCCATCCAGCACGACCTGTCCAGGCACTTCGCCGACGAGGCGCAGCACGCCTGGTACTGGACGGCGTGCATCGACCGGTTGGGGGCCCGGCCCCTCAAGCTGCCCGACGCCTACCAGGACCGCTACCTGGAGGCGGCCGGCCTGCCCATGAACATGATGGAGGTGCTGGCCATCACGCTGGTCTTCGAGCGGCGGGTGATCAACCAGTACGCCAAGCACCTGGCCGCCCCCGCCCTGCACCCGGAGGTGGCCGGCACCATCGGGCGCATCATGGAGGACGAGCGCTGGCACGTGCAGTGGGTGCGCGACGCCCTCGCCGGCCTGGAGGACCGCTTCGGCAGGGACCACGTCGAGGCCACGCTGCGCCGCTACCGTGCCGCCGACCAGGAGGTCTACGCCGAGGCCCTGAAGGAGTACGAGCAGCGCTTCGCGTTCCTGTCCGCCCCCCGGAGGGAGCCCTGATGACGGCGTCGGTCGACGACATCCGCGCCAAGATGGCCGAGGTCCTGGAGATCCCCGAGTCACGGGTCCAGCCCGACGCCGTGCTCACCGACCTGGTGTCCGACAGCTTCCTGCTGGTCGAGATGGCCATCGAGCTCCAGGAGCACTTCGAGGTCATGTTCGGCCAGGACGACATGCGCGACCTGCGCACCGTCGGGGACCTCGCCCACCTGGTGCGCTCCCGGATGGCGTCCTAGTGCTTCGACCTCATTCGTTCGCTTCGCTCACTCCATTCGGTCGAGTTGGATCGTGCTC
>JBKHXC010000183.1:0-5827 GCA_046566225.1 Acidimicrobiia bacterium | reverse complement strand
CCGCCGCCCGTGCCCTCCGCCGGGCGGGCGGCCGAGGCCGCCTCCCGGCGCATGGCGACGTAGCCGCCCACCACGGCCAGCGACACCGTGATCTGGAGGAGGAGCAGCAGGGTGACCACCAGCGGCACGGTGAGCCCGTCGCCGTCGACGAAGCGGCGGACCACGGCCACCGCGGCCAGGGCGGCGAAGGCGCACGCCGCCGAGGCGGCGGCGTGGAGCAGGGGGGCGTCGGGCCGGCGGCGGGCGGCCCGGTGGCCCCCGAGGGCGAAGCCCACCAGCAGGGCCAGGACGGGCACGACCCACAGGTAGGACTCCTGGCCGTCGAGGTCGCCGTCCTTGAACAGGCGGACGACGATGGTGGGCGGCAGCGTCACCGCCACCGCCAGCCAGGCGCCGTCGGCCGCCGCCTTCCAGTCGACCCGCCGGCTCAGGGCCACGGCGGCGCCCCCCACGGCGACGGCAGCCCCAGCTTGCCGGGGTTGAGGACCCCGGCGGGGTCGAGGGCGGCCTTGAGCGCCACCAGGGTGGAGAAGCCCCCGCCCCGGGCGGCGGCCAGGAAGCGGCCCCGGTTCAGCCCGACCCCGTGGTGGTGGCTGAGCGACCCCCCGGCGCCGAGCACGGCGCCGGCGACGGCGTCCCACGCCTCGCGGTAGTAGGCGTCGCCCGGCCCGTCGCCGTCGCCCCCCTCCCGCCGGCCGGCGAAGGTGAGGTACAGGCAGGCGCCGTCCCGGTAGGCGTGGGACAGGTGGGCCGACGCCGTCACCGTGCCGGGCACCGCCCGCAGGGCGTCCAGCGCCTCCCGGTGCACCCCGGGCAGCGCCGACCACGGTCCCGCCACCTCGCAGGTGTCGACGACCAGGCCGGCGGCGAGGAGGCCGCCGAGCGCGGAGACGTCGTCGCGCTGGTCGATCCAGCGCCCGACCAGGGCGTCGTCGAGGCGCTCGGCGGCCGCGCACTCCTCGCCCACCACGTGGAGCACGGCGTCGGCCAGCCGGGGCTCGGCCTCGTCGAGCACCAGCAGCGCGCAGCGCCCCTCGACGGCGAAGGCCCGGGCCGACTCCACCTCGTCGTAGATGCGCAGCACGGCCGGGGTGGCGCCCCGGCGCAGGACCCGCCGGCAGGCGTCGAGGCCGTCGGCGAAGGCGGCGACGCCGAAGGCGGCCCGCCGCTCGGCCGGGGGGAGGGGGGCGGCCCGCAGGACGGCCTCGGTTATCACGCCCAGGACGCCCTCGCTGCCGACGAAGAGCTGGGTGAGGTCGGGCCCGGTGGCCGAGCGGGGCCCGGGGGCGCCGGTGCGGACCAGGCTCCCGTCGGCCACGGCCACCTCCAGGTCGACGACCATGTCCTCGATCTTGCCGTAGCGGGTCGAGTACTGGCCGGCGGAGCGGCAGGCCAGCCACCCCCCGACGGTGGACAGGGCGATGGACTGGGGCCGGTGGCCCAGGGTCAGGCCGTGCCCGGCGCGGAGCCGGCTCTCCAGGTCGGCCCCGTTGGTGCCGGCCCGCACGGTGACCAGCAAAGAGTCGTCGTCCACCCCCACCACGCCGGCCAGTCCGCCCAGGTCGAGCGACACGCCGCCGAAGACGGGGACGGCCCCGCCGCACACGCCGCTGCGACCGGCCGCCGGCGTGACCGGCACCTGCGCGCGGCTGCACACGGCCAGCACCTGGGCCACCTGGGCGGCGGTGTCGGGCCGGGCGACGACCGCCGCCCGGGCGGGGACGTCGCCGTGCCGGGCCCACCGCAGGGCGATGGGCCACCAGTCCCGGGCCAGCTCGGTCCGCCGCTCCTCCCCGGTGTCGACCCGGCACACGGCGCCCAGCCGGGCGACCACGTCGTCGCTCACGGGGACCCGCACGCCGCCGAGGCGCTCGCCGCCGGGAGCCGTCACGAGCCGGCCGGGATGGTGCCGAGGCCGGCCGCCGCCCGCTCCCGCCCGCACGCCGCCGCGTAGGCGGCCGCCTCGGCCTCGGCCCGCCCGGCCGGCCACCCCAGCTCCCGGGCCAGGAGGCGGGCGGCGGCGGGGGCGGCGGCGGCGGAGGCGTCCCGGGCCAGGATGAGCGCCCGGGTGCGGCGGCTGAGCACGTCGTCGAGGGTGGCCGCCATCTCGTGGCGCGCCGCGTACACGGCC
Organism: Acidimicrobiia bacterium; assembly: GCA_046566225.1. Lineage (GTDB taxonomy): Bacteria > Actinomycetota > Acidimicrobiia > Acidimicrobiales > DATLFN01. The sequence goes on along the minus strand of JBKHXC010000183.1, from coordinate 3,696 downwards.
TCGGCCCGCAGGTAGGGCAGCCCCTCGACCAGCGGGCGGGCCAGGTCGGGGTCCTGGGCCGCCAGGGCCGCCACCCGGCCCGCCTCACTCCCGTAGCGGCCGGCCAGGTGGACCGACGCGCCGGCCGGCGGCCCGCCCCTCCCGCCGCGCAGGGCGAGCGTCCGGGTGGGGGAGCGGCGGTCCCCCCGCCCCAGCAGCCGGACGACCTCGTCGACGGCGTCGGCCGCCATGCGCCGGTAGGTCGTCAGCTTGCCGCCGGTGACGGTGACGACGCCGCCGGGGCTGGCCTCCACCCGGTGGCGGCGGGAGAGGTCGGCGGTGCGGGCCGCCCCGCCGGCGGCGAGCAGCGGGCGCAGGCCGGCCCACGAGCCGACCACGTCGGCCGGGCGCAGCGGGTCGGCCAGCACCTCGTTGGCCGCGCCCAGGACGTAGGCCACGTCGTCGGGCGTGACGGGCGGGTCGTCGAGGGGGCCGGCGTAGTCGGTGTCGGTGGTGCCCAGCTACACCCGCTCCCCCCACGGGACGGCGAAGATGGACCGCCCGCCGGGGGCGGGAAGGACGGCCGCGTCCCGGCACGGCAGGCGGTGGCGCGCCACGGTGAGGTGCACGCCCTTGGCCGGGCGGAGGCGCCGGCCCCGGGCCGGGTCGTCGAGGGCGGCCACCGCGTCGGCCCACACCCCGGCGGCGTTGACCACCACGGCGGCGCGCACCTCGGTCCCGCCCCCCAGCACGGCGCCGGCCACCCGGCCGCCGCCGCCCTTGAGCAGCGCCTCCACCGGGGCGTGGTTGAGGGCCACCGCGCCGTGGTCGAGCACCGCGGTGCGGGCGACGGCCAGCGTCAGGCGGGCGTCGTCGGCCCAGGCGTCGGCGTAGTCGAACCCGGCCGGCGCCAGATCGGCGCGCAGGGCGGGCAGCCCCGCCCGCACCTCGTCGGCCGACAGCCGCCGGTGGCGCCGGCCGATGCGCAGGCCGCCGCCCAGGTCGTAGGCCCACAGCGCGGTGCCGTAGCCCCGGGCCACCGCTCCGTCCGCGGACACCAGGGGGATGACGAAGGTGAGCGGCCGCACCAGGTGGGGGGCGTTGGCGAGCAGGCGGTGGCGCTCGGCCAGGTTCTCCCGGACCAGGCGCAGCTCCCGCTGCTGGAGGTAGCGCAGGCCGCCGTGCACCAGCTTGGAGGACCGCGACGACGTCCCCGAGGCGAAGTCCCGCGCCTCGACCAGGGCGGTGCGCAGGCCCCGGGCGGCGGCGTCGAGGGCGACGCCCGCCCCGGTGATGCCCCCACCCACCACCAGCACGGCGAACGGCTCGGAGGCGAGGCGCGCGAGGGCCGCATCGCGGGAGAACGCGCTCGCCGCGGCCATGCCGGCATCCTAGGAGGCCGGTCCCGGCAGGTCCGGCCGCGGCTGTCCCGTAGGGTTCGGGGGATGCCGCACCTGTCGGGCTCGCGCACCGAGGCCAACCTGAGGAGGGCGTTCGCCGCCGAGAGCGAGGCCAACGGCCGCTTCCTCTACTACGCCCGGCGGGCCGAGGCCGAGGGCTACCCGGACATCGCCGCCCTCTTCCGGGCCCTGGCCGAGGGCGAGAACGGCCACGCCTTCGGCCACCTCGACTTCCTGGCCGGCGGCCCCGAGGGGCGGGGTGACGGCGAGGGCGGGCCGTCCACCGAGGACAACCTCAAGGCGGCCATCGAGGACGAGACCCGCGAGTACACCGAGCGCTACCCGGAGTACGCCCGGGTGGCCCGCCAGGAGGGCTTCGGCGACGTCGCCGACTGGTTCGACACCCTGGTCCGGGCCGAGCGCAGCCACGCCGGCCGCCTCACCGCCGGCCTGGAGAGCCTGGCCTAGGGTTCCCCCGTGCGCCCCTCCCCGCACCCCGGCTGGCCGGGCGGGGAGGTGTCCCGGCGGGACCTGCTGCGCTGGGCGGGGCGGTTCGGCGCCGCCGCCGTGGCCTCCGCCCCCGCCGTGCTGGGGGCGTGCGCCTACGGCGACGACGACGCCCCGGCGCCGGGGGCGGGCGACGAGCTGCGCATCGGCGTGGTGGCGCCGTTCTCGGGGATCGGCGCCTTCCTGGGCAACATCGTGGACCGCTCGCTCGACGCCGCCGTCCGCCACGTCAACTCCACCGGCGGGGTGGGCGGGCGCAAGGTGGCCCTGGTCAAGCGGGACACCGGCATCGACCCGTCGGCCGGCCCCCGGGTGTACGCCGACCTCGCCGGCCGGGGCGTGGCCGCCGTCCTGTGGTGCGGCGCGGTGGGGTTCAGCCAGGTCCTGCCCCAGGTGCGGCGCGACTCGATGCCCCTGGTGGCCGTGTTCAACGACCCCTACTCGGCCGGTCACCTCCACCCGGGCGGGGACCGGGCCGGGCGCTCGGTGTTCCAGGTCCTGCTGCCCGACCGCTTCGCCAAGGAGGCGCTGGCCGCCTACGCCGCCGCCGACCGCGGTTACCGCAGCGCCGCCTACCTGTACGACTCGCTGATCGACCCCGGCGCCTCCGCCCGCCGCCGGTTCGAGCGGGCGTTCGGCGCCGCCGGCATGGAGGTGACCGGCGTGGAGTCGTTCTCGCTGCTCGACACCGACTTCGGCCCCCAGCTCCAGCGGCTGCGCGACGGCCGCCCCGAGGTCCTCTACGTCGACGGCGTCAACACCAGCACCGCCGGGGTGGTGTCCCAGCTGGCCGACCTGGGCGCCGCCTACGCCGACACGCCGGCGGCCAAGGCCGGCCCGTGGCGCCCCCACGTGTTCGGCTCGCCGGCCGGGGCCGGGGACCGGAGCTGGGTGGAGCTGGCCGGCGACAAGGCCCGGGTGGGCACGGCCACCGCCTGGCACGTGGGCGGGCTGGTGTACCTGCCGTCGTTCGCCATCGGCGACTGGATGCGCCGCCACCTGGGCCGGGAGCCGACGGGCGGCGAGGAGGCGGCGCCCGACGCCCTGGGGGCGGTGCTGGTCGGCATCCGCAAGGCGGGGACCACCGACCACGCCCGGGTGGTGGAGGGGATGGAGACGGCCGGCCCGGTGACCTTCGCCTCGTTGGAGTTCCAGTTCACCGCCGACCGCCACCTGTCGCGGACCCCCGACGAGGTGGTGGTCCTGGTGATGGAGCGGGGCGCCCAGGGCCCGGTGCCCACCACCCCGGCCTACTCGCTGGGCCGGGAGTGGTCGGAGGGCGGAGCCTTCGCCGGGGTGCCGGCCGGCCCCACCCAGCTCGTCCGGCCCACGCTGGAGGCCAACCGCCGGGCCCACCCGGCGGTCATGGCCCGGGTGGTGGGCGAGGGCTACGGCACCCACTGCACGGCCCGGTGCCCGGTCCACTGAGCCCCCGCCCGGGGCCGGGGACGAGAACTGCGCCACCCCCTGGCACCGTTGTCGCGCAGGAACGGAGGGCACGGTGACCGACGTCGTGCAGGTCGCCGTGTCGACGGCCACGGTGGGGTCGGCGCTGGCCCTGGTCGCCCTGGGCTACGGGGTGGTGTACGCCGCCACCGGCACCGTCAACTTCGCCCAGGGGCCGCTGCTGGTCGTGGCCGGCTACGGCACCTACGCCCTGACCCGGGCCGGCCTGCCCCTGGTTGCGGCGTTCCCCCTGGTGGTGGCCGGGACGGCGGCCGCCGGCGCGGTGGTCGAGGTGGTGGCGCTGCGGCCGCTGCGCCGGGGGGGGATGCCACCCGACGTGGGCGCCCTGCTCACCACCTTCGCC
>JBKHXC010000182.1:0-4738 GCA_046566225.1 Acidimicrobiia bacterium | reverse complement strand
GGCCATGGCCGCCGACTGGAGGACGAGCTGGACCGCCTCCTGGATGCTCATGAAGAACCGGGTCATGCGCGGGTCGGTGACCGTGACCGGCCCGCCGGCGGCGATCTGGCGGGCGAAGGTCGGGATGACGCTCCCCCGGCTGCCGAGGACGTTCCCGAACCGGACCACCGTGTAGCGGGCACCGGGGGGGGCCATGGCGAGCACGACCTGCTCGCCGATCCGCTTCGAGGCGCCCATCACGCTGCTGGGGCGGACCGCCTTGTCCGTCGAGATGAACACGAGGCGCTCCACGCCGGCGCGGCGGGCCGCCCGCACCACGTTCACCGTCCCGAAGACGTTGTTCTCGATCGCCTCGCGAGGGTGGTCCTCGAGCAGGGGGACGTGCTTGTGGGCGGCGGCGTGGAACACGACGTCGGGGCGGTGGCGGTCGAACAGGCCCGACAGCAGGCGCTCGTCGCGGATGTCGGCGAGCACCTGGACGACGGGCCCGTCGAGCCCACCGGCCACGTCGTGGAGGTGCGTCTCGTCGTGGTCGAGGAGCACGACGGTGGCCGGCTCGCAGCCGAGGGCCTGGCGGGCGATCTCGGCGCCGATGGAGCCGCCGCCGCCGGTGACCAGGACCCGGCGGGCGGCCAGGAGCCGGGTGACGCTCTCGAGGTCGGTGGAGACCTGCTGGCGGCCGAGGAGGTCCTCGATGCGCAGGTCGCGGACGTCGCGCACCGACAGCCGGCCCCGCATGAGGTCCTTGACGCCCGGCAGCACCTTGAGCGGGAGGTCGACCGCCTCGGCGGCGTCGGCGGCGCGGCGCACCAGGGCGCCGTCGGCCGACGGCACGGCGAGGAGGGCCTGGTGGACGTCGAACCTCCTGGCGACGTCGGGCAGGTCGTCGATCGCCCCGGCGACGGGCACGCCGAGAAGCGAGCGGCCGTGCTTGTCGACGTCGTCGTCCAGCACCACCACCGGCGACAGGCCCTCGGAGCGGTTCCGCTGCATCTCCCGGACGACGGCGGCGGCCGACTCGCCGGCCCCGAGAACGGCCACGCGCAAGCCGGATTCGGAGCGCCCCGACCGCTCGAACGCGAACAGGCGCGACTGGAACCTCACGAAGCCCACCAGGACCGTCGCCGCCGCGCCGCCGAGCACCACCACCGACAGCGGCACCGTCCTGGAGCCGAGGACCTGGGCGGCGAGGACCACGGCGGTGCTCGAGGCGCCGGCCAGCAGCACGCCGCGGGCCTCCTGCACCCCGGCGTGGCGCCAGATGCGCCGGTACAGCCCGAAGGCCCAGTTGCCGGCCAGATGGGTTGCCGCCGCCAGCAGGGCGAAGCCCGGGAAGGGCCCCCAGAACTCGGCCGGGACGGCTCCGTCGAAGCGCAGGACCAGCATGGCGGCGTAGGCGCCGGGGATGAGGACGGAGTCCATGAGGACGAGTGCGACGTCGCTGCGGACGCGGCTGGCGCGGCGCGCCACCCGCAGCCCCAGCGAGGCCGGGCGCCGGTCGCCCCCGCCGGCGGGCGGGCGGCGTCGCACCGTCACGACGCCGCGCTCTCGGCCGGCGCCGGCCCGGGGCGCCACTCGACGAAGCCCCCGGCGCCGAGGGCGGTGACGACGCGCCGGAGGTCCCGCTGGGCGTCGGCCCGCTCCACCGCGCACGCCAGGCACACCGCGTCCACCATCTCCGCCACGGTGGTCTCGCCGTCGCACAGCTCCCACACCGCCGCCGCCGTCTCGTTCATCCGGCAGAGCTCGCCGCCGCCGGCGTCGGTGAGCACGAAGCCGTGCGGGCGCCGGGCGACGAGCAGGCCGGCGGCCCGACGGGGGCGGGCGTCCAGGAACCGGTCGTGCCCGCTCACGACGCCCCCATGAAGCGCTCGATGAGGCCGAACTCCATGGCGACGGCCGCCGCCTCCACGCGCGAGTGGACGTCGAGCTTGCCGAGCACGTTCTGGACGTGGGTCCGGGCGGTGTGGGGCGAGATCACCAGGGCCCGGGCGATGGCCTGGTTGTCCATGCCCTCGACCATCAGGGCCAGGATCTCCCGCTCCCGGCGGCTGAGGCGGGAGAAGCGGTCGACCACCCGGTCGGCCTGCCGGCCCCGCTCGATCAGCCGGCGGAGGAGCACGCCGAGCATCCCGGGCGGGATGCACGACTCCCCGTCGCGCAGCCGCCGCACGTCGGAGGCGAGCCCGGCGACGCCGCCGCTCCACTCCGAGTACCCGTCGCCGCCGGCCTCCACGGTGGCGAGCAGGCAGTCCTCGTCGGCGTGCTCGCTGACCACCAGGACCCGGGTGGGGAGATCCTCGGACTTGACCAGGGCGCACCCGGCGACGCCGCCGGCCGGCGGGAGCCGGGCGTCGAGGACGGCGACGTCGGGCCGGAGCCGACGGCACTCGGCCACGGCGTCGACGGCGGAGCCCACTTCGGCGACCACCACGACGCCCTCCTGGGCGTCGAGCCCGGCCCGCAGCGCCGCCCGCACGAGCGGCCGGCCGTCGGCCACGAGCACGCGCGCCGAGCGCGTCCTCCGCACCGGCGCCCCGGCCGGGTCGCCATCGTCCGGGCGCCGGGCCGAGCCGGCGGCGGCCGCGGGCGTCCCGCTCGCCAGGCCGGCGCGCCGGGCCAGGGCGACGGCCTCCAGGCGGGTGTGCACGCCGAGCTTGAGGAACAGGTTCTGCACGTGGGCCCGCACCGTGTTGACCGACAGCCCCAGGCACCCCGCCATCTCCGCCGCTCCCTGCCCGGAGGCCAGCAGGCGCAGCACCTCCGCCTCCCGGTCGGTGAGCCGGGCCACCGCGGCCCGCTCGGGATCGGCGGCCGCCGGCTCCCGTGGCGCCGTCTCCGCCCCCGGCGGCAGGCGACCGTGCTCACGGATGCGGCGGAGGCAGGCGGCGAGCTCCTCGGCCTGGAGGCGGCCGCCCAGCGTGGCCACCGCCCCGGCCAGCGGCGTGCGCCGCGCCGGACCGCCGCCCGCCCGCACCAACTCGACCATGATCACGCCCGGCCACCGCCGCTGGATGCGCCTGCCCAGATCGGCCGGACCGTCGGCTCCGTCGACGTCGACGAGGACGACGTCGGGGGGCGTGGCCTCACCGTCCCCGATGGCGTCGAGGGGGTCCCAGGCCGCCTCGAACCGGCTGAACCCGTCGATCAGCCGGGTCAGGGCCTCGCCGAGCAACGGGCACGGGCTGACGACACGGACGCACAACGTGCCCACTCCCAGTTCCGCCACCCCCCGTTCGCCGTGGTGCTGCCGGACTGCAGGAACCGTCTCGGATGCTTCGAGAACGGACAGATCGCCTCTCCGCAGTCAAGCGGGGTATTCGGGCGGGAGCAACCTTCAAACCGCGTAGGCGGACTACGCAATCTGCATCAGTCGCGCAGGCCTGCGGCCCGGTCGGTCACCCGACCGGGCCGCGCCATCTCGGCCGGCGGGTCAGCAGCGGGGCGCCGCCACGCAGGTGCATCCCGGGGCGCCGGCGATGGCCTCGCCGGCGACGACGTCGGTGCCGATCAGGGGGGCGGACACGTGCAGCGCCCGCACCGTGAGCCGCCCGTCGTCGCAGGTCTGCTCGTTCACGGTGACGGTGACGCCGGGGAGGCTGATCACCAGCTGGCAGTTCGACGCCAGCGTGACGGGGGCGCCGTTGACGGTGAGGCCCACGATCGTGCTCGACCCCTCCAGGCCGTTCGGGCCGCAGCGCACCTCGCCCCGCAGGACGGTGGCGGTGATGACCACGCCGCCCACGGTGATCGTGGCGGGCACGTTCGGGTCGGTGGCGCTCCCCACCAGTTCGCCGCTGGCCGTGCACTGATCGCTGTTGGCGGCCCCGCAGGCGACGCCGGAGTCGATGATGGTGCCGGTCGCGGTGACCGGGTTGCACGTCTGGCTGGGTCCGGTGGCGACGCCGAAGCTGACGGTGCCCACGAGGGGCGCGCTGACCCGCAGGCCGGTGGCCGCCGCCTGGCAGTTGGGGCAGCACTCGTAGAGCGCCGTCTGGGCGTGGGCGGTCCCAATCGACAAGATGGTGGGGGCGGCCCAGGCGACGCCGCCGACCATCGCGCCCTTCTTGATGAAGTCCCTCCGGGTCTGCTCCGTGGTTTCCATGCTGGCCACACCTCCGCCGTCGCCGGGTTGTCGAAGCGAACACTACGGAACGGTGGGCCCGCCGCCCTCTGACGATCTGCGTATTTTTCCTCGTATGTCACGGGACGCGGCGAGGTCGCGGTACAGCTCCTCCAGGCGCCTGACCGTGCGCTCCACCTCGAGGTCGTCGGCGCGCCGCAACGCGACCGCCGCCATCGCCGATCGCCGCGCCGGGTCGGCGACGAGTCGCCCCAGGGCGTCGGCGAGCAGGTCGGCCCGGCGGGCGGGGACGAGCAGGCCCTCCACGCCGTCGGTCACCACGTCGGGCACGACGCCCACCGCGGTGGCGACCACGGGCAGGCCCATGGCCAGCGCCTCGATGACCGCCAGCGGCCCTCCCTCGTGCCGCGAGGCGAGGGCGAAAACGTCGCAGCCGGCGAGCACGTGGACGGCGTCGTCGCGGTAGCCGAGGAAGCGGAACCGGTCGCCCAGGCCCAGCGAGGCGTGCCGGCGGGCGAGGTCGCCGGCCATCGGGCCCTGGCCGACGGCCACGAAGCGCACGGGCAGCCCGCGGTCGAGCAGCCGCCGCGCCGCCTCGAGCAGCTCGGGGTAGTCCTTCTGGGCCCGCAGGTTGGCCACGGTGGCGATCACGAC
>JBKHXC010000181.1:0-5300 GCA_046566225.1 Acidimicrobiia bacterium | reverse complement strand
GCCCGGGCCGGCCACCTTGTCGAGGTCGGCGAACACCTCGAGCTTGAGGGCCTCCGACTCGGGCACCGCCTCCACCACCAGGTCCCGGTCGGCCATCTCGCCCAGGTCGGTGGTGAACCGCAGGCGGGCGAGCGCGGCCCGGGCCTCGTCGCCCGACAGCTTGCCCCGCCCCCGGGCCTTCTCCAGCGAGGCCTCGATGCGGGCCCGCCCGGCGGTGACGGCCTCGTCGTCCACCTCCCGCACCACGACGGCGACGCCGGCCCGGGCGCACACCTCGGCGATTCCCGAGCCCATGAGCCCGCACCCGACCACGCCGACGCGCGAGATCGCCCTCACCACGCCGGCACGCCGGGGACGGGCGAGGCCAGCTCGTGGACCAGCACGGTGTTCGTGCTCCCCGCCTGCCCCGGGCGGCCGGCCACGATGACGACGCGGTCGCCCGGCCGGCCCCGGCCGGTGGCCAGCATGGTCTGGTCGACCTGGGCCACGGCGGCCGAGGGGTGGGGCGGGACGGGCGCCACGAAGGTCTCCACTCCCCACACCAGGGAGAGCCGGCTGCGCACGGCCGGCTCGGGGGTGAAGGCGAGGACGGGCACGGCCGAGCGGTGGCTGGCCAGCCGCTGGGCGGTCCTGCCCGTCTGGGTGAACACCGCCAGCGCCCGGGCGCCGACCACGCCGGCGACGCCCACCGCCGCCGCCGCCATGGCGTCCTCCGGGGCCGGGCGCCAGGAGATGCCCGGCATCCGGGGCAGGGCCTCGCGCTCCACCGTGGCGGCGATGCGGTCCGCGGTGGCCACCACCTCGACGGCGTGGTCGCCCACGCTGGTCTCCCCGCTGAACATCAGGGCGTCGGCGCCGTCGAGCACGGCGTTGGCCACGTCGGACGCCTCCGCCCGCGTCGGGCGCGACCGGTGCGTCATCGACTCGAGCAGGTGGGTGGCCACGATGACCGGCTTGCCCAGGTCCCGCCCGAGCTGGGCGATGTCCTTCTGCACCAGGGGGACCCGCTCGGGCGACACCTCCACGCCCAGGTCCCCCCGGGCGACGAGGAGGCCGTCGAACGCCTCGGCGACGCCCTCCAGGCTGGCCACCGCCTCCGGCTTCTCGATCTTGGCGATCACCGGCACCGTCCGCCCGGCCGAGGCCATCACCGAGCGGACGGCGGCGGCGTCGGAGGGCTCCCGCACGAACGACAGCGCCACCACGTCCACGCCCAGGCGCAGGGCGAACACCAGGTCCTCCACGTCCTTGCCGGTGAGGGCGGGCGCCTGGAGGTGCGTCCCCGGCAGGTTGACCCCCTTGTGGTCGGACAGCGGGCCGCCCTCGACGACCTGGCAGCTCACCTCCCGGCCGTCGGAGGACACGGCGCACAACCGGACGGCGCCGTCGTCGAGGAGCAGGGTATCGCCCGGTGCCAGCTCCCGGGCCAGCGCCTCGTAGCTGACCGACGCCCGCGAGCTGGAGCCCTCGCCGGGCTCGGTGGTGACGGTGAACGTGGAGCCCGGCGCCAGCACGGCGGCGCCGCCGGCGAAGCGGCCCAGGCGGATCTTCGGCCCCTGGAGGTCGGCCATCACGCCCACCGCCCGCCCCGACTCGTCCGACGCCAGGCGCACGCGGTCGTGGACGGCGGCGTGGTCGTCATGGTTCCCGTGCGAGAAGTTGAGGCGGGCCACGTCCATGCCGGCGCCGACCAGGGCCCGGATGGCCTCGAGCGACGACGTGGCCGGGCCGATGGTGCAGATGAGCTTGGTGCGCCGGCCGGTCATGCCCGCAGCGGCTCCACCGCCTCGGGGTCGAGCCCGTAGCGGCTGATGGCGTCGGCCACCTCCTCGGGCTTGCCCTCGCCCATGCCGGCCAGGCCGGCCAGCACGGCCGCCACCACGTGGCCGGCGTCGGTCTCGAAGTGGCGGCGCAGGGCGGCGCGCGAGTCGGACCGGCCGTAGCCGTCGGTGCCCAGGGTGGTGAAGGGCGCCGGCACCCACCGGCCCACCTGGTCGGGCACGGCGTGCATGAAGTCGGTCACGGCCACGCACGGCCCCTCGCTGCCCAGGAGCGCCTCGGTGACGTAGGGCGTGCGCGGCACCTGGCCGGGGTGGAGGCGGTTCCAGCGCACGGCCGACTGGGCCTCCTCCCGCAGGGCCTTGTACGACGTGGCGCTCCACAGCTCGGCGCCCACCCCGTGGTGCTCGGCCAGCAGCTCGCGGGCCTCCCGGGCGGCGCCGTAGGCCGTGCCGCTGAACAGGATGGTCGCCCGCCGCTCGGGGCCGTCGGGAGCCGGCGCGAACCGGTAGAGGCCGCGCACGACGCCCTCCGCGGCGCCCTCGGGCATGGGCGGCATCTCGTAGTTCTCGTTGTAGAGGGTGAGGTAGTAGAAGACGTCCTCGGGGTCGTCGCCGTACATGCGCGCCATGCCGTCGCGGACCACGGCCGCCACCTCGTAGGCGAACGCCGGGTCGTAGGCGGCGACGTTGGGCACCGTCGACGCCAGGACCAGGCTGTGGCCGTCCTGGTGCTGGAGCCCCTCGCCGCTGAGGGTGGTCCGGCCGGCGGTGGCGCCCAGGAGGAACCCGCGGCCCCGCAGGTCCCCGAAGGACCAGATGAGGTCGCCCACCCGCTGGAACCCGAACATGGAGTAGAAGACGTAGAAGGGCACCATGGGCGCCGCCCAGGTGGCGTAGCTGCTGCCGGCGGCGGCGAACGACGCCATGGCCCCCGCCTCGGTGATCCCCTCCTCCAGGATCTGGCCGTCGCTGGCCTCCCGGTAGGACAGCTGCATGGCGGAGTCCACCGGGTCGTAGAGCTGGCCGCCGGGGGCGTAGATCTTCACCTCGCCGAAGAGGGCGTCGAGGCCGAAGGTGCGGGCCTCGTCGGGCACGATGGGGACGATGCGGCGGCCCACCGCCTCGTCGCGCAGCAGCGACCGCAGCAGGCCGGCGAAGGCCATGGTGGTCGACACCGGCCGGCCCCCCGAGCCGGCCAGCAGCCCCTCGAACACCTTGCCGTCGGGCTGGTCGAGCCGGCCCGCCCGCACCACCCGCCGGGGGACGTGGCCCCCCAGCGCGGCCCGCCGCTCGTGCAGGTAGCGCTCCTCGGGGGAGCCGGGGGGCAGGCGGCGGTACGGCGGGGCGTCGCCGGCCAGCGCCTCGTCGGGGATCAGCTCGCCCAGCCCCAGGCGGTCCCGCAGCTCGCGCAGCTGGTCCCTGGGCAGCTTCTTCACCTGGTGGGCGGCGTTGCGGGACTCGATCTTGGCGCCCAGCCGCATCCCCTTGAGCGTCTTGGCCAGCACGACGGTGGGCGCCCCCCGGTGCGCCACGGCCGCCGCGTAGGCGGCGTGCAGCTTGGCCCGGTCGTGGCCGCCGCGGGGGAGGGTGAAGACGGGGTCGTCGTCGGGCAGGCCCTCCACCAGCCGGGCCAGCCGGGGGTCGGGCCCGAAGAACCGCTCCCGGACGTAGGCCGGCCCCTCCACCGCGTACTTCTGGAACTCGCCGTCGAGGGTGGCGTTGAGCTTGTCGACCAGCGCGCCGTCGACGTCGGCGGCCAGCAGCTCGTCCCAGCGGGACGCCCACACCACCTTGACCACGTTCCACCCGGCGCCCCGGAACACCCCCTCCAGCTCCTGGACGATCTTGCCGTTGCCCCGCACCGGCCCGTCCAGGCGCTGGAGGTTGCAGTTGACGACGAAGATCAGGTTGTCGAGGCCCTCCCGGGCGGCGATGGACAGGGCGCCCAGGGTCTCGGGCTCGTCGCACTCGCCGTCGCCCACGAAGCACCACACGTTGGACCCGGCCGTGTCGGCGATGCCCCGGTGGGCCAGGTAGCGGTTGAACCGGGCCTGGTAGACGGCGCTGATCGGCCCCAGCCCCATGGACACGGTGGGGAACTCCCAGAACTCCGGCATGAGGCGGGGGTGGGGGTAGCTGGACAGGCCCCGCCCGCCCAGCTCCCGGCGGAAGCCGTCGACCTGCTCCTCGTCGAGGCGGCCCTCCAGGAAGGCGCGGGCGTAGACGGCGGGCGTGGCGTGGCCCTGGAAGTACACCTGGTCGCCGGCGCCGCCGTCCTTGCCCCGGAAGAAGTGGTTGAAGCCCATCTCGTAGAGGCAGGCGGCCGACGCCGGCGTCGACAGGTGGCCGCCGATGCCGTCCTCGCGGGCGTTGGCCCGGGTCACCATGACCGCCGCGTTCCAGCGCACCAGCGCCTCGATGCGCCGCTCCAGGGCGAGGTCGGACGGGCAGGGCGGCTGGTCGCCGGCGGGGATGGTGTTGACGTAGGGGGTGGTGAGGGGGGCCGGGAAGCCCACGTCGCGCTGGCCGGCCGAGTGCAGCAGGCGGGACAGCAGCAGGCGGGCGCCGCTCGGGCCGTGGGCGGCCACGACGGCGTCGAGCGAGTCGACCCACTCCTCGGTGAGGGCGGCGTCGGCGTCGGGGAGCTGGCGGGCGAAGTCGAAGGTCGTCACCCCGCCACCTCCAGCACTGCCGCCTCTCCCTGGCCGCCGCCGCCGCACAGGGCGGCGACGCCGAGCCCGCCGCCGCGGCGGCGCAGCTCCTCGGCCAGGGTGACCACCAGCCGGGCGCCCGACATGCCGATCGGGTGCCCCAGGGCGATGCCGCCGCCGTTGACGTTGACCCGCTCGGGGTCGATCCCGAGGTCGTCGATGCTCGCCAGGCACACGGCGGCGAAGGCCTCGTTGATCTCGAACAGCTCGACGTCGGCCACGGTGCGCCCGGCCCGCTCCAGGGCCCGGGCGATGGCGCGCGAGGGCTGGGTCAGCAGCGAGGGGTCGGGGCCGGCGACCATGGCCGAGCCCACCAGCTCGGCCCGGGCGGCCAGGCCCAGCTCGTCGGCCCGGGCCCGGCTGGCGACCACCACGGCGGCGGCGCCGTCGGAGATCTGCGAGGCGTTGCCGGCGGTGATGGAGCCCTCGGCGGCGAACGCCGGCCGCAGCCTGGCCAGCGACTCGGCGGTGGTGTCGGGCCGCACGCCCTCGTCGGCGTCGACCACCAGCGGGTCGCCCCGCTGGGGCACCTCGACGGGGACGATCTCGGCCGCCAGGCGGCCGTCCTTGGCCGCCGCCGCGGCGCGCTGGTGGCTGCGGGCGGCGAAGTCGTCCTGGGCCCGGCGGGAGATCCCCGCCGCCTTGGCGTACGCCTCCGTCCCGGCGCCCATGTGGACGTCGTCGAGGGCGCACCACAGGCCGTCGGCGATGAGCGAGTCGACGGCGGTGGCGTTGCCCAGGCGGAACCCGGCCCGGGCGCCGGGCAGCAGGTGGGGCGCCCCGGTCATCGACTCCATGCCGCCGGCGA
>JBKHXC010000180.1:0-3451 GCA_046566225.1 Acidimicrobiia bacterium | reverse complement strand
CACCTTGAAGTCCTCGGCGGCCAGGCTCGGCCCGGGGGCGCCGCCGCCCCAGTTGAAGTCGATCTGGCGGTCCTTGCGGACCATGCGCTCGTAGCCGGGGTTGGCCACGTTCTCGTAGGTGCCGAGCAGCCCGAACTGCTCGGGGGCGCGGGAGTTGTAGGTGTAGGACAGGCCGAGGGGGCCGCCCACGGTGTCGAACGACGGCGAGGCGGCGTGCACCACGGCGTTGCCGTTGGCCAGGTTGACGCTCACCGCCCCGACGGTGTCGGTGGGGCTGACGGCGCTGTCGCCCAAGCGGCGGTCAACCTTGAGCTTGCGGACGGGATCGGTCTGGGCTGTCCAGTCGGTGCCGTCGAAGGCGTAGACCCGCCAGTAGTAGGTGGCGCCGTCGACCAGCACCCCGGGCGGCGGCGTCCAGTTCGGCCCAGGAACCAGCCCCGAGTTGACCACCGAGCCGGTGAGGGCGTCGGGGTTGGTCGACATGCGGAACCAGTACTGCACGCTGGTCCCGGGGTCGGGATCGGTGGAGGTGGTGGCAGTGAGCGTGGGCTGGTCGGTCATGACTGTGACGGCGTTGGCGGGAGCGGTGGGCTGGGGCGGCGTGGGGGCGGTGTTGTAGGTCACGAAGATGGCGGGGTTGAGCGAGTAGCCGTACTCGCTGGCCAGGAAGCGCACGCCGCTGTCGAGGCCGGCCGAGTCGATGGTGATGCCGAAGTAGGTGGACGGGTTGGCGGCCCAGCCCTGGACCCAGGAGCGGATGTCGCGGTAGTTCCAGCTCCACGGGCTGGCCACCCCGTCTACGGAGGCGGCGGTGTGGTTGGGCCGGCTGTTCCACGTGATGCCCCACTCGTTCCAGGGCTGGGCGATGGGCCACAGGCGGTAGAAGCCGCTGCCCCTGGTGGTCACCGAGTAGGCGCGCCACTCGGCGGCCAGGATGTTCTTGGCGTACACCGGAGACAGGTCGAAGTACTGGTAGGTGGCCTGCTGGGAGGAGGGGTAGGAGTCGTAGCCGGCCAGGCTCACGTAGCAGCAGCCGGCCATCCACTGGCGGGCGCCGTTGTAGTTGCCCCACGGGTCGGCCGAGGAGGCGAAGGCGTCGTACTGGCCGGTCTGGTGCCCGGCGTCGATGGTCGGGTCGATCTTGACGGGATAGGTGCGGGCGGGGTCGGCCAGCCACTCGCCGGGCACGGTGAGCTCGAGGGCCAGCCCGGCGCCGTCGGGCACCAAGCGCTGGCTCACGGCCATGCCGCCGCCCTCGGCGGGGCTCTCCGCCGCGTCCCACGCCCACGCCGGCGGGGCGGTGGCCACCACCGCGCCGGAGGCGTCGGCGAAGGTGATGGAGCCGTCGCCCGCCTCGGCCGCCGACAGGCCGACCAGGGTGAGGGGGTAGCGCAGGCGGTAGGGAGCGGCCGTGGCTGGGCGGCGCTTGAGGGTGGCCACCTCCTTGATCCCGAACGCCCCCACCCGCTCCTCCACGTCGAGGTCGGGAGCGATGTCCACGTAGGTGGCGGTGTCGCCGGCCACCTTGGCCTTGACCCCCACCTTGGCGCCGTCGAGGGTGAACGACAGCGACCACCCGTCGCCCGAGAGGGCAGCCAGCGGGGCGGCGCCGGTCGCCTCCGGCACCCGCACGCCCACCGGCCCCGAGCGGTTGCGCCACGACGCCCCGTCGGCCACCAGGGTGTCGTCGATGGCCCGCCACCTCCCCGAGGGATCCTTCCAGTTGGCCGGGGCGGTTCGGATTTCGGCGGTGAAGGTCCCGTCGGCGTTCTCGTAGGTGGTCCAGCGCTCGCCCCGCTCCTTGACCGTCGACGTCGCCGGGTCGAACGACGTGGCGTCGTCCTTCTTGGCGGCGTTGTCGTTGAGCGGGGGCTGGCGGGAGAAGTCGCCGGCGGGCGTCTCCAGCTTGGGTTTGGGGCGGGCCGGGGATGCCAGGGGCGGCGGGAGCTTGCGCTGGGGGGTGGCGGCGGCCTGCGCCGAGGCGGGCAGCACGGGCACCAGGCTGGCCACCAGGGCGGCGGCAGTCGCCAGGCAGACCGCGGTGCGGCGAAGCAACGGAATCGACAACGAAGGTCCCCCTCGGAGGGCGAGCCACGGGGACCCGCGCAGTCATTGCCCTATCGGCGCAGGGTCGGCGGAGTTGACCCTTTCCGGCGGAGAAGGCCCAGAAAGCCAGGGGAAAGGAGCCGTCACGACCGCCCATTCGTGTTGGCACACCCAATCGCGCATTGGGACGAGGAGGTGACCGGGATCTGCCGTCGGTGGACGACGGAGGCTGGGCCCCTGGATGAATGACCGGCGCAGCCGTGGTCGCCGAGCGATCTCCCGAGCACCCAGAGCTGATCGGCCATTCCCGGTTGGTCGTTCTGAACCCCGGCGCCGGCCAGCACCCGGGCGCACCCGGTGCCCGCAGGGCGAGCGGGCGGCCGCCCGCTGTGCTGAGATTGGCCGGTCCGCGGCGGACGACGGGAGGTGACATCGTCGTGGGGCGATCCGGCCTGGGCTCGAGGATCACGGGCACCGACGCGCTCTACGTCGCCCGCTCCGACATCAACGGCCTCGGCGTCTTCGCGGCGCGGCCCTTCGAGCCCGGCGAGCTTGTCGAGTGCTGCCCCATGATCGTCTGCCCGGCGCCCGACGAGTCGCTGATCGAGCAGACCCGCCTGCGGGGCCTGTACTTCACGTGGACGGACGGCGCCGTCGCGCTCGCCCTCGGCTACGGCTCGCTCTACAACCACTCGTGGGAGCCCAACGCCGCCTACGAGCTGGACTACCGCCGCAAGCTGTGCCGGTTCCGGGCCGTGCTCCCCATCGCCGCCAACGACGAGGTGACGATCAACTACACCGGCGAACCGGACGGGCGGGGCGACCTGTGGTTCGACCCCGGCGCGCCCCCGTCCGGCAACGGCACGGCCTGACCCGGGCCGCGGGGCCCCGTTCCCGGCCGCCCCGCCACCGGAGGCGCCGGGCCGTCACGCGTCGTCGGCGAGGAGCGCCTCCGCCGCCGACCACGGGTCGCTGCGGCGGGCGGCCAGGTCGGCGGTGACCTGGTCGTAGCGGGGGCCGGAGAGCCGTTGCTCGGCCTGGACGGCCAGGTGGTGCAGCACGATGTCGCGCACCTCCTCGTCCAGCCGCCGGGCCCGGCGCTCGGCGAGCAGGCCGCTCTCCTCCAGGAACGACCGGTGGGCGGAGACGGCGTCCCACAGCTCCTCCACCCCGTCGCCGGTGGTGGCCACGGTGCGGACCACGGGCGGGCGCCAGGGCCCGGGGTCGAGGTTCATGTCCAGCATGGTCCGCAGGTCCCGCTCGGCCTCCGACGCTCCCGGCCGGTCGGCCTTGTTGACCACCAGCAGGTCGGCCACCTCGAGCAGCCCCGCCTTGTTGGCCTGGACGGCGTCGCCCCAGCCGGGGTTGACGGCGACGACGGTCGTGTCGGCCCACCCCGCCACCT
>JBKHXC010000179.1:0-1698 GCA_046566225.1 Acidimicrobiia bacterium | reverse complement strand
CGGGACGGGCAGGGCCGTGACCTCGCCGCCTGAGCCGGCGCCCACGGCGGCGGCGGCCGCCACCGCCAGGGCCACGGCGATGACCAGCTTGGAGAGGATCAGCGCCACCAGCAGCTCGGCCAGCTTGCGGCTCGCCCCCCGCAGGGCCGGCCACAGCTGGGCGGCCAGCACCAGGGGGGCCAGGGCCACCACGATGTAGATGAGGCTGGCCCGCACCACCAGCTCGGCCACCAGGACGATGCCGGCCAGCACCGCCAGCACGCCGAGAACGAAGATCACGAACACGCTCACGCCCCCGCTGAGCAGCGCCCCCAGGCTCGACACGGTGGCGGTGAAGGCGGCCACGTCGGTGCGGAACTGGCCGAGCAGGCCGTCGGCCAGGGCGTCGGTCAGGGCGATGAGCGCCTGGGTCATCCCGATCAGGCCGACCATGGCCACCACCGCCAAGGGCAGCTCCACGCCGACGCGGCGCAGCATCCCCGCCGCGTCGCCGGCCAGGGCGCCCTGGACGATGCCGACGAGCACGAAGCCGACCAGGAGGACCGCGGCGATGCCAGCGGTGGTGGCGTAGGGGCCGGAGCCGGCCAGGAACCAGTCGGCCTGGACGTCGGGGTCGGCGGCGTCGAAGAAGAAGGAGAACACCCCGCCGACCACCCACACCACCGCCTCCACCACCCAGCGGGTGAGCCCGCCGAGCACGGCGTCGAGGCCGGCCCCGGCCACGCCGCCCACCGCCCCGGCCAGCGTGTCCACCGCCCAGCCCACGGGGTTGGGGAACGAGGGGGTGTTCACGGCGACGCGCTTCCCACCCGCTCGAACCCAGCCAGGGCGTCGTCGAAGGCGGCGGCCTCCCAAGGCCGGTCCTTGGGACCCACCACCGGGGTGGGACCGGGGGTGTCGCTCACCGCCTCGGCGCGCCACTCCCCGCCCGACCAGGCAAGGTCGACGCCCACCCGGCGCCACTCGGCCTGGGGCAGCGCCACGCCGGCGGCGGCCAGCACGCTCACCGTCCACACCACCACCCGGGCCCGGTCCGCGCCGTAGTGCTCGAGGCGGGTGGCCAGGGGCCGCACCAGCCACCAGATCCGGCCTGCGGCTCCGGCCAGGCCGGCCCGAGCGGTGCGCAAGGTGGCCACCGTCTCGACGGCCAGGGCGGGTCCGGCGTCCGGGGTGGCCGCGGCCCGCACGGCGGCGTCGATGCCAGCGTCGTCGAGGTAGAGCCAGTCCTGGGAGGCGGTGGCCACCGCCACCGCGGCGTCCCGAGCGCCCGCCTCGCTGCGCGTGGGCGCCGCCAGGGCGGGAGGCGAAGCCGCCAGCGCGGGAGGACGAGCGGGCGCGGGCGGGCCGGGCCGGGTGGCCAGGGCCACCACCACGACGGCGACCAGCGTGGCCACCACGCCCACGACCAGGCGGGCCCGGGTCATGCCGAGGCCGCCGAGAACAGCATGTTCACCGCCGTGGGGGCGACGCCGGCCAGGATGGCACCCACCACCCCGCCCACGGCGAGGGCCTTGCCCTTGGAGGCGCTGGCGTAGGAGCCGCCCTCCCGGGCCAGGCCGTAGACGGCGGCGCCCACCAGCAGGGCACCGAGGCTGCCCCACAGGGCCGCCATCTGCGCCCAGTTCAACAGCTTCTGCACCAGCTCGGCCCCCGGCATCCCCCGCGAGGTGGGGGTGACGACGACCTGGGCCAACAGCA
>JBKHXC010000178.1:0-4318 GCA_046566225.1 Acidimicrobiia bacterium | reverse complement strand
CCGGCCCGCCCGGCGGCGGCCCGGACCTGGCCGACCAGCCCCTCGTCGTTGCCCATGAGCCCGCTTATGCCCCGCCCGAGGGCCACCACCTGGGCGCCGGTGAGGGTGGCCAGGTCGACGATGGCGTCGGGGCGCTCCTCGGCGGCGAGGGCGAGGGCGTCGGCCAGGATGAGCCGGCCCTCGGCGTCGGTGTTGAGCACCTCCACGGTCGTGCCGTTGCGGATGGTGACCACGTCGCCCGGCTTGATGGCCCGCCCGCTGGGCATGTTCTCGGTGAGCGGCAGCAGCCCCACCACCCGCACCGGGGCCTCGAGCGCCCGCAGGGCGGACATGGCCGCCAGCACGGCCGCCGCCCCCGACATGTCGGTCTTCATGGTCATCATCCCGTCGGCCGTCTTGATGGACAGCCCGCCGGAGTCGAACGTCACGCCCTTGCCCACCAGCGCCACGGTGGCGGCCGGCGGCCCGCCGTCGGGCTCGTAGACCAGCTTCACCAGCCGGGGGGGCTCCTCCGAGCCGCGGGCGACGCCGGCCAGCCCCCCCAGGCCCGCCTCGTCGATGGCGGCCCCGTCCAGGATCTCGACGGCCAGGCCGGCCGACGCGGCGACGGAGCGGGCCCGCTCGGCGAAGGCGGCCGGGGTGAGGGCGCCGGCCGGCTCGTTCACCAGGTCGCGGGCCAGCCACGCCGCCTCGACCACCCGGGCCGCCCGGTCCAGGGCCGGCTCCAGCCCGGCGGGGTCGCCGGCCACCACGACCAGCTCCTCCACCCGGCAGGGGTCGGGCTGGCGGCGGTAGGAGCCGAAGCGGTAGGCGGCCAGGCCGGCGCCCTCGGCCAGGGCCCGGGCGGCGTCCGCCCGGTCGAGCCCGTCGGGGACGGCGTCGAGCACGGTGGTCGCCACCCGGGCCGCCTTCCAGGCCCCGCGCACGATGGAGGCGCCGGCGGTGCGGAAGGCGCCGGTGTCGAGCTCGGCGGGGTCGCCGAGGCCGACGGCCAGCACCGCCCGCCCGCCGTCGACGGACAGCCGGGTCTGGCCCTTGTCGCCCTCGAACCCCAGGGCGGGGCCGGGCGGCGCCGCGCCCTTCACCACCGGCACGGCCAGCACCTCGGCCCCGTCGGGCGCCTCGGCGGCGGCGGCGAAGCGGACGGGGCTCACGAGGCGCTCCCGGCGTCGGCGCCCCGGGCCGGGACGAAGGCGGACGCCTGCCAGCGGGCCATCGTCCACAGCAGGTCGGAGAGCCGGTTGAGGTAGGCCACGACGTGGGAGCCGTCGGGCGCCACGGCCAGGGCCGACCGCTCGGCCCGGCGCACGACCGCCCGGGCGACGTCGAGCAGGGCGGCCGGGCGGTTCTCCCCCGGCACCACGAACTCCTGGGGCATGGTGGTCCTCTCGGTCAGGTCGTCGATGCGGGACTCCAGGGCCTCGACCATCTCGACCGTCACCAGGCTGCGGCCCGGCTCGAGCCGGGAGCGGTTGGCGGGGGCGGTGGCCAGGTCGGCCATGAGCACCCACAGGTCGCGCTCGAGGCCCACGAGCAGCCCGTCCAGCTCGGAGCCGGGCTCGGCCTCGGCCCGGGCCAGCCCCAGGAACGCCTGGGCCTCGTCCACCGTCCCGTAGGCGGCCACGGCCGGGTCGTCCTTGCGCAGCCGGCCGCCCAGGTACAACCCGGTGGTGCCGTCGTCGCCCCTGCGGGTGTAGATCCTCATCGCCGCCGGAGGCTACCGGCCGGCCGGGAACCCCAGAGACCTTGCCACCGGCCGCCGGTAGCCTGGCGGGCGTGGGGGCAGCGAGCTACCTGGATGCGGCGCGTGAGCGGGTGGTCGTCTTCGACGGCGCCACCGGCACCAACCTGCAGCTGCGGGAGCTGACCGCCGACGACTTCGGGGGGCCGGCCCTGGAGGGGTGCAACGAGGTGCTGGTGGCCACCCGGCCCGAGGTCGTGGCCGACCTCCACCGGTCGTTCTTCGAGGTCGGGGTGGACGTGGTGGAGACCGACACCTTCGGCGCCTTCGCCCCGGTGCTGGCCGAGTACGGGATCGCCGACCGGGCCCACGAGCTGAACCTGAAGGCGGCCTGCATCGCACGGGAGGTGGCCGACGGCTACGGCGGCTGGGTGGCGGGCTCCATCGGCCCCGGCACCAAGTTCCCGTCGCTGGGCCAGATCCGCTTCGTCGACCTGCGCGACGCCTACCAGGTGCAGGCCGCCGCCCTGCTGGAGGGGGGCGTCGACCTCCTGATCGTGGAGACGGTGTTCGACCTCCTCCAGGCCAAGATCGCCATGATCGCCTGCCGCCGGGCCATGGCCGCCGCCGGCCGCTCGGTCCCCCTCCAGGTGCAGGTGACCATGGAGCTGACCGGGCGGATGCTGCCCGGCACCGAGATCGGGGCCGCCCTCACCACCCTCGACGCCCTGCACCCCGACGTCATCGGGCTCAACTGCGCCACCGGGCCCCAGGAGATGAGCGAGCACCTGCGCCACCTCACCCAGT
Organism: Acidimicrobiia bacterium; assembly: GCA_046566225.1. Lineage (GTDB taxonomy): Bacteria > Actinomycetota > Acidimicrobiia > Acidimicrobiales > DATLFN01. Next base: position 1,830 of record JBKHXC010000178.1, on the reverse strand, counting down.
ACGGGCGCGCGCCGGTGTCGTGCATCCCCAACGCCGGCCTGCCCTCGGTGGTCGACGGGCGCATGCACTACGACCTCACGCCCGACCAGCTGGCCGAGCACCACGCCCGCTTCGTCACCGAGCTGGGCGTCACCGTCATCGGCGGCTGCTGCGGCACCACGCCCGAGCACCTGCGGGCGGTGGTCGAGCGCTGCCGGCAGCTCACCCCGGCCCGGCGCGAGGCCCGGCCCGAACCGGGCTGCGCGTCGCTCTACAGCCACGTGCCCTACGACCAGTCGCCCTCGTTCCTGGTGGTGGGCGAGCGCACCAACGCCAACGGCTCCAGGAAGTTCCGGGAGGCCATGCTGGCCGACGACTGGGAGACCTGCGTGGCCATGGCCAAGGAGCAGGTGCGCGAGGGCGCCCACGTGCTCGACGTGTGCGTGGACTACACGGGCGAGGACGGCGTGGCCGACATGGAGGAGATCGCCTCCCGCTTCGCCACCCAGGTGACCCTGCCCCTGATGCTCGACTCGACCGAGCCGCAGGTGATCGAGACGGGCCTGCGGTGGATCGGGGGCAAGCCCATCCTCAACTCGGTGAACCTGGAGGACGGCGACGCGCCGGGCACCCGCCTCGACCGGTTCCTCACCCTGGCCGGCGAGTACGGGGCGGCGGTGGTCTGCACCTGCATCGACGAGGAGGGCCAGGCCCGCACCGCCGACTGGAAGCTCCGCGCCGCCCGCGCCATCCACGACCTGGCCGTGGGCCGCTACGGGCTGGAGCCGGCCGACCTGTTCTTCGACGCCCTGGCCCTGCCCCTGTCCACCGGCATGGAGGAGAGCCGCCGGGACGGCGTGGAGACGATCGAGGGCATCCGGCGCATCAAGGCCGAGCTGCCCGGGGTGCGGACCATCCTGGGGCTGTCCAACGTGTCGTTCGGCCTCACGCCGGCGGCCCGCCACGTCCTCAACTCGGTGTTCCTCCACGAGTGCCAGCAGGCCGGGCTGGACGCCGCCATCGTCCACGCCGCCCGCATCATGCCGCTGGGCAAGATCGACGAGCGGGCCCGCCAGGTGTGCCTCGACCTGGTCTACGACCGCCGCCGGCCCGGCTACGACCCGCTCCAGGAGCTGCTCGGGCTGTTCGAGGGCGTCTCCTCGGCCGCCCTGGTGAAGGAGGACCGGTCGGGCTGGCCGGTGGAGCGCCGGCTGTCGCAGCGCATCATCGACGGCGACAAGGACGGCCTGGAGGCCGACCTGGACGAGGCGCTGCGGTCCACCCCCGCCCTCGACATCGTCAACGACACCCTGCTGGCGGGCATGAAGGTGGTGGGCGACCTGTTCGGCTCCGGGCAGATGCAGCTGCCCTTCGTGCTCCAGTCGGCGGAGACGATGAAGGCCGCCGTCGCCCACCTGGAGCCCCACATGGAGCGCTCCGACCAGGGGGGCAAGGGCAGGATCGTGCTGGCCACGGTGAAGGGCGACGTCCACGACATCGGCAAGAACCTGGTGGACATCATCTTCTCCAACAACGGCTACGAGGTGCACAACCTCGGCATCAAGGTCGCCGTCGCCGAGATGATCGAGAAGGCCCTGGAGGTCGACGCCGACGCCATCGGGATGAGCGGGCTGCTGGTGAAGAGCACGCTGATCATGCGCGAGAACCTGCTGGAGCTCAACGACCGGGGGCTGGCGCACATCCCCGTCGTCCTGGGCGGCGCCGCCCTCACCCGGCGCTACGTGGAAGCCGACCTGCGCCAGGTGTACGGCGGGCGGGTCTTCTACGGCAAGGACGCCTTCGAGGGCCTGCGCACCATGGACCGGCTCATGGAGCTGAAGCGCTCGGGGG
>JBKHXC010000177.1:0-4593 GCA_046566225.1 Acidimicrobiia bacterium | reverse complement strand
GAAGTGCGGGCACATGGCGGGCAAGAAGGTCGTTCCACGCGAGGACTGGCTGGCCAAGCTGTGGGCCGCCCTCGACACCCGCGACCGCCTCTTCGTCACCGCCCGCACCGACGCCCGGGCCGCGGTGGGCCTCGAGGAGGCGTGCACGCGGGCCCGCCTGGCCGCCGAGCTGGGCGTGGACGCCGTGTTCGTGGAGGCGCCCGAGTCGGCCGAGGAGATGGCGGCCATCGCCGAGGCCACGCCCGGCTGCGTCCGGGTGGCCAACATGATCGAAGGCGGTCGCACCCCGCTGCGCACTCCGGCCGAGCTGCACGACCTGGGCTTCGACCTGGTCGTGTCGCCCCTCACCGGCCTCCTGGCCGCCGCCCGCCAGATGACCTCCGCCTTCGAGGTCCTCCACCGGCAAGGGACGCTGCGGGACGACCTCGACCTCGTGCTGGCGTTCGACGAGTTCAACCCCCTGGTCGACCTCGAGCACCACTACGACCTCGAGCGCCGCTACGCCGCCGAGGGCGAGGGCTGACCGGCCGGGCGCCTGCCGGCCGGTCCGGCGACGCGCCACCGTGTCCGCGCCCGCGCGGCCGCCTGAACCGGCGGGCGTCGGACCGTGACGCCGCAGCGCAGCCGTCCCACCGTCAGCACGCCGACGGGCGCCTCGGTGTCCTGCCCGACCGCCGTTGCGGGCGGGGGTACGGTGCGCGCATGGACGACGACGCCGACAGCCTGCTCGACCGCATACGCGACATGGGGGTGGGCACCGAGGACCCGAACATCATCGGCGACGCCGGCCCCACCGACGTCCCGCCCGGCGCCGACCCCCCGGGCGACGACCTGGAGGCGGTGGGCGCCGACGACGGCGCCGAGCCCGCCGACTGGGACGAGGACGACCCGCTGGCCTGACCGTTGCGGCGGCGAGCTGGCCGGGGTCCGCCCGTCAGCCGGCGCGGGGGGCCGCCTCGACCGACGGCGACGTGCCCTCGAAGGCGGCGGCCCGCACGCCCCGGCGCGCCAGCTCGTGGAGGAAGGGCACCGGCTCGGCGACGAGCTCGGCGAGGCCGGCCGCCCCGGTCCGGGACAGGCGGCCGCCCAGCGCCCACGCCGCGGTGAGGGCGGCCACGGCGCCGGCGGCGATGGCCGGCCGGTCGAGGGCTCCCAACACCCGCACGTCGGTGGCCGGTCCCCGCCGGCCCCGCACCTCGACGCGGGCGGCGCCCAGCAGCCCCTCGGGATGGGGCCGGCGCAGCATTGGGAACCGGGCGGTGAGCCGGTCCCGGCGCGACGCCGCCATCCGGGCCGTCACCCGCGCCACCCCGGGGAACGCGGGCACGAGGACCAGGGCGTCGGGCAGCCCGGCCCGGTAGCAGTCCAGGGCGCCGAGCGGCTCGGGGAACCAGCACAGCTCCCGGCCCGAGCCACCCCGGCGCCCGGTCCACGCCCCGTCCCGCCAGTCCACCGCCTCCTCGGTGAGGGCGACGTGGTGCTGACGGGCGCAGGCGGGACCGCCGGTGCCCGCCTTGGCCACGTGGACCTCGTCCACCGCGTCGAACCCGGTGGCCGCGTGGCGGGCGAGCACGCAGGTGTAACCGGGCGCGAAGCCGGCGCCCACCGCCACCGTGGCGTCCGCCCGGCGCGCCACGGCGTCGAGATCGAGCAGCCGGCGCACCTCGGGGACCGAGTCGGAGGTGGAGACCACCGAGGCGCCCCGGCCCAGCGCCGAACGGGCCAGCTCGGCGTGGGGCCCGGGCAGGGCGAGGACCACGACGTCGCCCCGGTCGAGGGCCGCCGGCTCCCAGGCCGCCACCGAGGCCGGCGCCCCGAGCGAGGACGCCAGCGCCCCCACGTGTGCCTCGTTCACGTCGACCAGGTCGAGGGCCTCCAGGCCCTCGGCGCCCAGCAGCTGGCGGGCGGCGCGCGCCCCCACCGCGCCGGCGCCCACCACGACGGCTCTCACCGGCGGCGCACTATCGCAGGTCCGGCCCCGACAGCTCCCGCCAGCCCCCGCCGTCCGCCTTGGGCCTGCCGGTGTCGCGCAGGCGCAGGGCGCCGGCAACCAGGCCGGCGCCGCACAGGGCGAGGAGGGCACGGCGCAGGTTCTTCAGCATCGATGGACCGGCGTACGCAGCCGCCCGGGGGTCACGAGGCGGCGGCGGCGTCGTCGAGCACGGTCGAGGATACCCCCGCCCCCCCACCGCTGCCCGCCCCCGCCCCCAGCCCGTAGCGCTCCACCACCTCGGGGATGCGGGCCAGGAAGCCGGGCTTGCTGTAGCACGCGGTGGCCCCCAGCTCCCGGCTACGGCCCAGGACCTCGACCGCCGCGTGCTGGGTCACGACCAGCACCGGCATGTCCGGAAAGCACCGGCGCAGCTCGGGCAGGGCGGACAGCCCGCTACGCTTGGGCATGGCCAGGTCGAGCACGATCAGCTCCGGCCGCTCGCGCCGGGCGATCTCGATGCACTGGTCACCATCGCCTGCCTCCACCACCTCGACGCCGGCCCACTCGAACTCCTGGCGGTAGAGAAGGCGCAGGCGGGGGTCGTCGTCGCAGATGAGGGTCGACACGGAGAGCGACGGTACGACATCGCGGCCCCGGCCCGCCATAGCCCGAACGGGCCATCGCGGCACGAGAGCCGCTCCGCCCCCGTCCTGGAGCCGGGCGTCGACGCCGGCGCGCCGCCCGCGCTACAGCTCCACGTGGCCTGCCACGTAGTCGTTCAACTCGTAGACCGGGGCGGCGTGGCACCACGAGCATTCGTGCGGGCGCGGCTCAGGCGGTGGCAGGTCCACGCCGGAAAAGAACTTGCGAGAGCACGACTTGCACGTCAGAAAAAGAGGCGTGGCCATTTGCTCCTCATCTCCTTCCGGTCACGCCCCGGCTAGTTGGCGCCGTAGCGCATCCGCCACTGGTCCACCTTGGCGTCGCCGACGGTGGCCGCCCGCTCCAGCAGGACCTCCTGCTCCCGGCGCAGCTCCTCCTCCTCCTCCATCAGCGCCAGCTCCTCGGCCGACGGCGGTGACGAGATGGGCTGCTTGCGGAGATCGGCCCACAACAGCCGCATCAGCCCCGGGTTGCCGTCGGTGGCCGGCGCCGGCTCCGGACGGCGCCCCCTTCGCCTGCGGGTCGTGACCTCAGAGTCGTTGTCGTTGCTGGCCATCGCGCCGCTCCCTGATGCTCGACAGAAGCCCGGCGCCCGGCGCTCGCCGGGCCCGAGGGGACGGTGGGATACTCCGCCACGCGGCGGCGCCTTGCAATAACTGATTTCTACACCTACGTGCAGAACATCCCGACCGGAGCTGCCCCGCTCAGACCGCCGGCTCGCAGGTGCAGTTGTCGGTCGGCATCATGCAGCCCTCGCACCCGAGCCGGCCCTCGACGGACCCGGTGCGGACGGGCCGGTCGCACTTGTGGCAACGACCGACGATCTTCCCCAACTCGGTGGGCATGTGGGTCATCTTCGCTCCTTGGCTCTTTTCCCGGAAAGCCGAGACTGCATGGCCAAGGGATAGCACAAAGAGGCGCCGACCACCGCGTCGACGGCCGACGGCACATGTCTGCGGATCGGGACCACCTCGTGGCGTCGCGCGCCGGCCGCTGGGCGCGGGCCTCGTCGAGGGGCGTCCGCCGGTGGGCCGGCGCCGCTCCCGACCGGGTTGTCCCGAGGTTGACCCGTATGCCGCTCGGCCGGCACCACAGCGGGCACCACGAGGTCGCAGCCGGTCTCGAGCAGCGCTCGACGCCACGCTGGCGCGTCCAGGTCGTCCAGGGTCGTCGAGTCGAGTTTGCAAGCCGGCACTCAGCCGGCCTGGCGTTCGCCGGCCAGTGCACACCGACGTGCCGGAGTGGGGCTAAGTGGAGTCGAACCACTGACCTCAGCATTATCAGTGCTGCGCTCTAACCAGCTGAGCTATAGCCCCGAGGGAGCCCGAAGGCTACACCCGGGCGCGCCTCACACCACGCTGCGGGCCGGCTCCTCCTCGAGCACCACCACCTCGACGCCGCCGACCACGTCGGAGGTGAGGTTGTAGAGCACGGCCAGGAGCACGTTGGCGCCGGCGCCCAGCAGGACGAGCACCGCGCCGCCCAGCAGCGTCGACCGGAAGATGAGCCCGCCGTTGATCCGGAACGACTCCAGGGCGAACAGCTCCTTCACGAACCGCTCGACGTTGTCGATCACCCCCGTGGTCGACGCCGCCCCCCACAGCAGGAGCCCGGCCACCAGCGCCACCACCAGCATGCAGGCGTAGAACACCAGCGAGAAGCGCAGCACGGACCACGGGTCGACGCGACGGACCACCCGGCGGACCCGTCTGCCCTGCGCCACCCGGTCAACGTAGCGTGTGGCCACACAGCTCGAAGTGGACGGGGTGGAGCTGCGGATAGGGCCGGCACAGCCCGGCGGCGGCGGCCACCGGCTCGAGCGTGGCCACGAACGAGGCGGGGACGTGGAAGGCCAGCCCCCGCCGGTGGCGGGCGGCGTCGTCGCCCGGCCCGCTCTCCCCCGGCGCCGGCGGCACGACGGGCACCGGCCGGCCCACCAGCTGGGCGGCCCGGGCCAGGGCGGCGCGCAGGGCGGGGGCCGGACCGACCCCCGGACG
>JBKHXC010000176.1:0-3339 GCA_046566225.1 Acidimicrobiia bacterium | reverse complement strand
ACGGACGCGGCGAGGGTCGCCTTGGCGGCCACGCTCAGGCCGGCCAGCACCCCGCCCATCGTCCTCGCCTTCCGCCTCGCCGGCCGTCGGGCCACCCCCGCCGCCGACCGGGACCCGCTGGTCGCCGCCGTCGCCGCCCGGTCGCCCCCTTCGGTGGCGAAGCCCTCGGCCAGCATGGCCGCCAGCCGGGCCGAGGGGACGGGGGCGGGCCCGCGCCCCCGGCCGTGCAGCTCGTCGGCGAAGGCCGCCAGCTCGGCCAGCTCGTCGCCGGGGTCGTCGCCCGTGCACAACGCCTCGATGGCGGCGTCGTCGACGTCGGTGCCCCCGAACCTCTCGGCGTCGTGATCGGAGGCGAGGCTCACAGGGGAGCGCCCTCCCGCTCGAAGATCCGGCGGAGGGCGGCGAACCCCCGGCGCTGGAGGGCCTTGACCGCCCCCGGCGACTTGCCCACGACCGACGCCACCTCATCCACGGTCAGGTCGCCGAGCAGCCGCAGCACCAGCACGTCGCGCTGGTCCGGGGCCAGGCGCTCGCACACCTGCCGGACCCGGTCGTCGCCCAGGCGCCGCAGAGCGTCGTGCTCGGCGCTCGGCGCCGGCGCCGCCTGGTCGGCGGCCTCCACGGGGGCGAAGCGCCGCGGCCGGGATCCGGCCCGGCGCCGCTCGTCCACCAGGCGGTGGTGGGCGATGGTGAACACCCAGGACCGGAACTGGGCCTCCGTGCCCGAGAACGCCCCGATCCCCCGGAACACGGCGATGAAGACCTCGCTGGTGAGGTCGTCGGGCTCGGCCGCGCCCTGCACCCGGAGGTAGCCGGCGACCGGGGGTGCAAGGGCGTGCCACAGCCGGGCGGCGGCCCAACCGGCACCGGTCCGGGCGGCGGCCAGCACGGAGTCGAACTGGGCACCCAGGCACGGCACGTCGACCCGCCGGCTCCCGCCCACGACGTTCCTATCGACCGAGCGGGCGTCGGTCTGAACACCGGGCGGCGAAGCGTGGTCCCGATGTCACCGGCCGCCGCCGGACCGGGGCCGCGCCGTCCACACCTCGAACGACCCGTGGCGGCTGTCGAGCGAGAAGCCCCGCTCGACGACGGGGCGGAAGGCGTGCCAGCTGTCGTCATAAAGGGGGTCCAGCGCCGACAGGGTGCGCATCACCAGGAGAGGCGGTGGGCGTTCGTCCAGCGCGACCAGCGCCGCCCGGCGCTGGTCGACGGTGAACAGGCTGGGGAACAGCGGCCAGTACCGGCCCCACGGCTTCGCCCCCGCCAGGTAGGGGATCACCGGGCCGACCAGGTCGACAACCGCCACGGGCGTGCCCTCCGAGCCCAGGGCCCGCAGCCGGGCGGCGACCGAACGCAGGTCGGCCGCCGACGTGCCGCCGAAGGCGGGGGGGAGCCCGCACACGTCGGCTGGCGAGGTGGTCAGGCACTCGCCGACCGGGCCGCCGTCGCCCGACACGGCCGTGCGGAGGACGCCCGGGTAGGCCCGGACGCCGGGGGCGGCCACCAGCGCGGCCACCACGGCGACCACCGCACCCCACGGCACGATGGCCACCCGCCGGCGCCGCGAGCGGCGGGCCTCGGCCTGTGCCCGCCATGCCAGCCCGCCGGCCGTCGCGGCGAGGACGGCGAGGGGCACGGTGGGGCGGAACAGGTTGTGGGGGTGGGAGCGGCCCACGAAGTACAGGAACGTCACGAAGCCGTACACGGCCAACGACCCCACCAGCACGATGGCCGGCGCGGCCCCACCCCGCACGACCCGCACCACGGCGAAGGAGGCGAACGCCAGGTAGGCGGCGGCCACGGCGACGAAGGCCACGACCACCTCCGCCGACGTCACGCCGGCGATGGGGAGCAGCGTGGCGCCGCGGGCGCCCAGGTGGACGTTCTCGAGCCACCCGTCCCAGAACCGGCCGCTCACCAGCGTGCCCCGGCTGGCCGCCCAGAGGCCCGCGGCGGCGACGGCGACGCCGGCCGCCACCGCGGCGGCGAGGCCCCGCCCGGCGGCCGCCCCCTCCGCCCGCCACCGGGCGGCCGACCAGAACCCGAAGGCCACGCCGAGGGCCACCGCCGTCTCGGTCTGGAACACCAGGGTCAGGCCGACCAGCGCACCGGCGAGGACGCCCCACGCCGGTCGCCGGGACCGCAGGGACATGAGGCACGCGACGAAGAACCAGACGTCGAAGGGCCAGCGCATCACCGTGGCCGAGGGGAAGCGCCAGACCACGTAGTCGTCGGGGAAGGCGGCGAACATCTGCAGGAGCACGGCCACCCCCGTCCCCGCCGCCGCCCACCGCCGGTCGCCGGTGAGCAGGCGCACGAGGAGGTAGACGCCGGCGAAGTAGACGCAGCCGTAGACGATCTCGAGACGCAGGAAGCGCCCGTACGACAGGGCGTCGAGACCGGCCACCACCATCGCCCAACCCACGCCGTAGTACGGCTGGACGTCGCTGCCCAGGGCGAGCCCGGAGTCGAAGGCCAGCGCCGGCCCCAGGGCGAAGAAGTCGAGGTGCAGCGCTCCCTCGCCGGCGAGGGCGCCTCCCGCCACCTCCCGCCAGCCGGGCACGTAGAGCAGGGCGGCCACCAGGGCGGGGACGACGGCGTCCGCCGGCCCCGGGCGGATCTCTCCGGCGGGGACGTCCAGGGCCGTGGCCGACGGCCGGCGGGCGGGCCCGGCCGCCGGCGACGTGCGGACCGCCGCCACGCAGGCCCCGGCCAGCCCCACCGACAGGGCGAGGTAGGCGAACCGGGCGGCACCGCCGAGGGGCAGGGCGTGGCGCGCCGCCAGGAACACCGCGGTGGACGTCGCCGCCGCCATCGCCGGGACGCCGAGGGCAGCCCACCGGGCCCACCGGCCGGGGCGGGGCGCCATCCTCGGGGCGCGACGCGTCCTCGACAGCAGCACCGCGGCCACCACGGCCAGCGCTCCCGCCCCCAGGTAGAGGGCGGAGTCCCGCTCGGGACGGAAGTTGTGCATGCCGTTCTCGGTCAGCTCGGAGGCCACCGCCTGGGGCACGGGGACCAGGGCGAGGCCGGCGAGCAGGGCGTCGATGCCGATGGCGACGCCGGCCGCCACCGGGGCGAGCAGCCCGCCGGCGGCGCCCGCCGGCGGCGCGGGCGGGGCCGCCTCCGGGGAGCCGGGCCGGGCGGCGCCGGCGCGGTCGGCCGCCGTCACCTGGGGCCCCGCCGGGGCGGCGGCGACCGCCGAGGCCGGCGTGCCACCGACCGGTCGACCCCGGCGCGGCGCGGTCCAGAGGCCTCGGGCGGGGCGACGGCGGGAGATCGGACGACGTCTTTCGGTTTCCGGCTGGCCGCCGAACCACCGCGGTCGGCCGGCCG
>JBKHXC010000175.1:0-3959 GCA_046566225.1 Acidimicrobiia bacterium | reverse complement strand
CGGCGCCGGCGCGCTTGACCATCGTCACCGCGGTCGCCATCATCGCTTCGTCGACGGTGGCAGATGGCCCGAAGGTGGTCCCATGCCACTGGCGAAAGGGTGGTCCCTTCTCGCTGGCGGGCGACAGGACCGCTCGACCCTACTTCGAGTAAATAGCTCACCGCTTCGGTGAGCTGTTTACTCGGGACAGGTGGGTGGCGGCCGGCGGTCAGGTCCGCTCGAAGCCGCGGCGGCGCTCCCAGTCGGTGACGGTGGCGGCGAAGGCGCCCAGCTCGGCCCGGGCCGCGCCGGCCAGGTGGGCGACCACGGCGGGCCCGAAGGCCCGCTCGGCCACCGCCGACGCCGACCACCGCCCGAGCGCCTCCTCCAGGGTGGCCGGCAGGCGGGGCCGGCCCTGGGCGGAGGCGTCGCCGGAGGCCGCCGGCTCCAGCTCCAGCTCGGCGTCGACGCCGTGCAGGCCGGCGGCCACCACGGCGGCCAGCACCAGGTAGGGGTTGGCGTCCGCCCCCGGCACCCGGTGCTCGAGCCGCAGGGACCGCCCCGATCCCACCACCCGCACCGCGCAGGTGCGGTTGTCCCGCCCCCACGCCACCGCCGTGGGCGCGAAGCAGCCCGGGCGCAACCGCTTGTAGGAGTTCACCGTGGGGGCCAGGAGCAGGGTGAGCTCGGGCAGGCAGGCGAGCTGGCCGGCCACGAAGCGGGCCATCAGCGGGGACATGCCGCGGCGGTCGCCCGTCCCGTCGCCGGCGAAGGCGGGGCGGTCGTCGAAGCCGCGCAGGCTGACGTGCACGTGGCCGCCCGAGCCCTCGGCCCCGTCGAACTTGGCCATGAAGGTGACGGAGACGCCCCGGCGGGCGGCGAGCGCCTTGGCCGCCGCCTTGTAGAGGACGTGGGCGTCGCAGGCGGCCAGGGCGGGGCCGTAGCGGAAGGTCACCTCGTACTGGCCGGGGGCGCACTCGCCCCGGGCCGTCTCGAAGGCCACGCCCACCCCCGCCATGGCGGCCCGCAGGTCGGCGCCCAGGGCGTCGAGGACGCCGAGGCCGCCCAGGGCGTAGTCGACGTTGAACGCCGTCGCCGGCGTGAGCCCGCGGTAGCCCGCGTCCCAGGCCCGGCGGTAGGGCTCGGCGAACACCCGCAGCTCCACCTCGGTGGCGGCGAGGGCGTCGAGGCCACGCTCGGCCAGGCGGTCGAGCTGGCGGCGCAGGACGGTGCGGGGCGCCACCTCGACCGCCGACCCGTCGGGCCACTCGGCGTCGGCCACGACCACGGCGGCGCCGGGGTCCCAGGGCGGCAGCCGCAGGGTGGCGAGGTCGGGGCGCAGCACCAGGTCGCCGAAGCCGGTGTCCCGGGGCGAGAAGGCGTAGCCGTCGCCCGCCGCCATCTCCACGTCGCTGGCCAGCAGGTAGGCGCAGGCGGGCAGGCCCCGGGCCACCACCTCGTCGAGGAAGTGGTCGACGGCCACCCGGCTGCCCTGGAGGCGACCGGCCAGGTCGGGGACGGCCACCACCACGTTGTCGATCCCGCCCCCGCCGGCCTGGCGCCGGAGGGCCTCGAGGGCGACGGCCCCGCCGGCGGGGCGGGCCACGGTGTCAGCCACCGGCCCGCAGCGGGTTCGGCACGGTGCCGGCGGTCACGTCGAACGACTGGTCCTTGTCGGCCCGGTCGTGGAAGCCCCCGCCGGCCAGCTGCTCGCGGTTGAGGCACACCCGCTCCACCTCGACGTCGAGGATCCCGAACCGGGCCACCCGCCGGGCCAGCTCCGGGAACCGGCGGTGGTGGCGGTCCACCACCCGGCGGGCGAGGGCCCAGAACCGGGCCTCGGGCACGCCGGCGGCCGCCTCCACCAGGGGGGCCAGGAAGCGCAGGTGCCCGGCCAGCACGGCGCTCAGCACGGAGTGGCGGAGCTGGTGGGGCCCCCAGCGCAGCAGCACGGCGTCCGCCTCGGCGGGGAGGTGGCCCTGCTCGGGGAGCGGCCCGGGGAGGAGGTTGACGTCCTCGGCCAGGTCCTTCACGGCGATGCGGACCGGCGCCTCGGCGGCGTCGAAGACGACCACGGTGTTCTCGCCGTGGGGGCAGAAGGCGACGCCGTAGCGATACAGCCAGTGCAGCAGGGGCGGCAGCACCGCCTCGAACAGGCGCCCCAGCCAGGCCTCGGCGCCCAGGCCGGACCGGGCCACCAGCTCGGCGACGAGGGGGCGGCCGTCGGCGCCCACGTGCAGCAGCGACGCCATGGTGCGGGCCCGCTCGCCGGCGGCCAGGTACCGGCGCACCGGCTCCCGCCACAGGGCGCCGAGCAGCTCGTGGTAGCGGTAGGGGGCGTCGGGGACCTGCTCGTACACATGGCCCCGGACGGTGGCGCTCGCCACCTCGCCCAGCACGACCATGCGGCACTCGTCGCGCAGGAAGGCGTCGCCCGCCAGCCGCTGGTGGAGCCACGCCGTCACCGCCGGCGCCGCCTCGGTGGGCCGCGGCGCAAGCCCCCGCCACACCAGGGTGTTGCGCACCAGCAGGGGCAGCTTCACGTCGAGGCGCTCGGGGCGGTCGAGGTTGGTCAGCGTGCGCACCGACTGGAGGGGCAGGTAGCGGTCGGGGGCCTCGCCCAGCAGCACGATGCGACCGGCAGCCACCTCGCCGCCCAGCAGGGTGGCCACCGCCTCGTCCCAGTGGAAGGGGTGGACCGGCAGCCACACCCAGCGGTCGCCGGCGTGGCCCCCCTCCTGGCGGAGCCGGGCGGTGAAGCGCCGGCGGGTGCCGGCGTCCAGCTCCGACGCCACCAGCTCGCCGTGCCCGCCGGTCGTCGACGCCGTGCGGGCCATGCCGGCCGCCACCGCCACCCACCGCAGGCGCAGGGGCCGGGCCGCCTCGGGGGCGTAGCGGGCGGCGTCGGCGGCCGAGAAGCCCAGGCGGCCCTTGTTGAGCACCAGGCACGGATGCCCGCCCTGGTGGGACTCCAGCTCCTCGTAGGACAGCTCGGCGGTGGCGGCGGCGGGCAGGGCGCGGGCGGCGATGCGGGTGTCGGCCAGCTGGGTGGCGACGAGATCGCGCACCACCTCGCAGGTGGTGACGCCGTCGAGGCCCAGCACGGCCCGGGCGTCGAGCACGAAGCGGACGGGGTCGTCGGCCGGCTCGCCCCCGCGGGTGAGCGACGCCGGGTCGACGACCCACGAGCCGAACGCCCCCCGCCGGCCCCGGAAGGCGTAGCGGGCCCCGCCCAGCTCGATCCGCCACTCGGCGTCGCGGCCACGGTCGCCGCCGGCGCCACCGTCATCGCCGCCGCCGTCGCCGGCGACCGTGGCGGCGACGGGCTCGACCATGCCCTCGTAGGACCACTCGGCGACCATCTTGGCCAGCAGCGCCCGTCCCGCGGCCTTCCAGGCGCTCGCGGCGGTCACGCCACCCCGAAGGTCGTGAAGGAGCTGGTGCCCGGCAGGCGGTGCACCACCCGGCCGGCGACCGCGTTGAGGATGACGGCGCTGCGGTGGGCGCCCAGGCCCAGGTCGGGCGTCCCCACCCCGTTGCGGTGCTGCTCGGCGTTCTGCACGTAGAGGCCGCCACCCACCGCCGGGTCGAGCGCCACCCGGTAGTGCTCGTCGACGTCGTAGCGGCCGGCGCCGTCCCAGCGCACGGCGTCGCCCAGCCCGGCCAGGAACGGCGGCCGGCGGGGCGCGTACCCGGTGGCCAGCACCACCCGGTCGGTGCGCACCGTCCAGGCCGCGCCCTGGTGGCGCTCCACGCCGGCCAGCTCGACGCGGCCGCCGGCCCGGGCGGCGCGGGTGACCTCCACGTTGGGCGTCAGGGTGGCCGGCGCCGGGCGTCCGGCGGCGGCCCGCTCGTAGAGCAGGTCGAAGACGTGGGCGATGGTCTCCGGGCTGATGGCCCTGTGCAGCTGCCACTGGGCGGCCACCAGGCCGTCCCGGGCCTGCTCGGGGAGGGAGCGGAAGTAGCGAACGTAGTCGGGG
>JBKHXC010000174.1:0-12737 GCA_046566225.1 Acidimicrobiia bacterium | reverse complement strand
TCGAGCGGCGACGGCCCGGCCACCGCCTCGGCCAGCGTCTCGATCGGCAGGCTCGGGACCAGGGCGGCCGCCGTCTCAAGCGGGAAGGCGTCAGGTAGCATCGGCGTGAGCCTTCTCGTCTTGGCGGTCGGGCAGGTTGGCGTGGCCCCGCTTCGGCGGGGCTGCGGCGCGTTCGGGGTTCATGCGCTGGCCCGAACCTGCTTAGCGACCTGCTCCCGCTCCCATTCCTCGCACGACGTGAGCGCGTAGCGAACGTGGCGGCCAAGACGAACTCCGGTGGGGCCGGTGCCGGTCGCCCTCCACTTGCGGACGGTGCCAACAGGGACGCCGTAGCGATCAGCGACATCCTCAGTGCTGAGCCACGTGGGCTGGTGATTGTTCATAAGTAGAGATTGTGGAGCACGGAAGCTGCTATCCTCACCCCGTGACACCAGAAAGAGGAGGTTCCGAGGTTACGGTCATGGACGTGAGGAAGCCGGCGGATGGCCCGCCGGTGGGCGTCGTGAGATGGGATGCGGTGCCCGAAGCCCTGTTCGAGCTTGAGGTGACGGCCGACGGCCGCCTCACCCGGTTCACGATGTACGCGACGGATGCCGGCACGGTGACGGCCCGCCGTCTGCGTCGTGCTCCGATCGGTGCGATGGAGCGGGCGGTCCGCCAAAAGGTGAGGGAGCGGGCGGCAGAGACGGTCTTCCTCGGGGACCTGCTTTCGTCGACCGATGACGAGGACCTCGCGTCGAGGGCTTCGCAGTTGAAGACGGCTGCGCTACGGGTGGCCGCCGACTTCCGGGAACGGCCACGGCCGGGCGCTGCCGGGCGCGGCGATCCGCACTACGCGATGGTGGCGGCCCTGTGCATCGACCGCTTCAACGCTGGCGATCCCCATCCCGCCGCGTCGGTAGCGAAGACGCTCAACCTCAGTCCGAACACCGTTCGGAACCTGCTCTACAAGGCCCGCGAACGGGGCCTCGCCACGTCGCTAGGGCGTGGCCGCCCCGGCGGCCAGCTCACCGACAAGGGAAGGGAGGCCCTCCGTGGCCAGCATCAAGCGACGTTCTGACAGAGGCAACCGCTGGGAAGTCCGCTACCGGGACCCCGAAGGGAAGCAGCGGGCCCGGCTGTTCGATCGCAAGGTGGATGCCGACCGGTTCGCCACCAGCGTCGAGCACTCGAAGCTGGTCGGTGGCTACGTCGATCCGGCCGCCGGCCGGCGCCTGTTCGGCGACTACGCCCGGGGCTGGCAGGCGGCGCAGGTCACGCGGGCGACCACGGCGGCGCAGGTCGCCTCGCACCTCCGCAACCACGTCCTCCCCACCTTCGAGCACCGGCCGTTGGCCTCCGTGCGGCCCTCCGAGGTGCAGGCGTGGGTGAAGGGCCGGGCTGACGTGCTGGCGCCGGCCACGGTGGAGGTCGTCTACCGCTACCTGGCGGCCATCTTCGCTGCCGCCGTCGAGGACCGGCTGATCCCGGTGACGCCGTGCAAGGGCGTGAGGCTGCCGAAGGTCGAGGCCGCCCAGGTCGTCCCGTTGTCCACTGAGGCGGTCGAGGCGCTCATCGGCGCCGTGCCCGAGCGGTACCGGGCGCTCGTCGTGCTGGCCGCCGGTACGGGGCTGCGACAGGGCGAGGCGTTCGGGCTCACCACGGGCGCCGTGGACTTCCTCAGGCGGTCGTTGCGGGTCGAGCGCCAGCTCGTCCTCCTCCCGGGCGGCCCGCCGTACCTCGCACCTCCCAAGACGGCCGCCAGCCGGCGCACGGTGCCGCTTCCCGACGTCGTGATCGAGGCCCTCGCCGCTCACCTGACGGCGTACCGGGTCGAGGGCGACGGGCTCATCTTCACCACGCCGGCCGGCGAGCCGATCCGCCGGAACCGGTTCGGCGACGTGTGGCGGGCCGCCGTGAAGCGAGCCGGGCTACCGGATGGCACGGGGTTCCACGCGCTCCGCCACTACTACGCCTCGCTGTTGATCCGCCACGGAGAGTCGGTGAAGGTGGTGCAGGCGCGGCTCGGCCACGCCTCGGCCTCCGAGACGCTCGACACCTACTCGCACCTGTGGCCCGACTCCGAGGACCGCACCCGGGCGGCGGTCGACTCCGTGCTCGGCGTTCGTGCACCAGATGTGCACCAGCGGGGGACTGCCGACGCATAACCGCAGGTCACAGGCTTGGGGACGGTGAGCCGGCCTGTAAGCGGGGTTCTGTCCGGCGCCGGAGCGCCGGGGTGGCCATCCATCTGTGCGGCCTACCTGGGGAGATCGAGCGGGCCACTCCTCCCACGCTTGGCCTTGCTCCGGGTGGGGTTTGCCGAGCCGCCCGGGTCGCCCCGGGCGCTGGTGCGCTCTTACCGCACCGTTTCACCCTTGCCTGTGCTCCCGGGGGAGCCATCGGCGGTCTGCTCTCTGTGGCACTTTCCTGCGGGTCACCCCGACTGGCCGTTAGCCAGCACCCTGCCCTGTGGAGCCCCGACTTTCCTCGGCGCCGCCGAAGCGACGCCGCGGCCACCCGGCCGGCTCACCGTCCGATCCATTGTCGCACGCCGCCGGTCCCTCCACCTCCGTTCCGGCGCGCGACACGGCGCGTGCTCCGCGTCGTCCCGCGCGCCGGATCCGGCGGGGCGCCGGCGCCTACCGGCCGCGTCCGGCGCGGGTCCGGGCGGTGGCGGTGGCTCTGGCCTTGGGCTCGGCGGGGGCGGGGGGCGGGGGCACCTTGCGGGTGCGGGCGCGGGTGACGGTGGCCCTGGCCGCCGTGCCCGAGCGGGCCGGGGCCGCGGCCGCCCCCCCGGGGCGGGCCCGGGGTGCCGCCGCGGGCGCCGCGCCCGCCTCCCGGCGGAACAGCACGACGGCGGCGAAGCCGCTGTGGACGGGCGCCATGTGGGCGGGCTCCCAGCCCTCGGCCGCCATGGCCGTGATCCGGTCGTTGTCGACCGGCGCGAACCCTTCGAGGCCTACGGCGAACACGGCGCTGGTGTACTCGTACATCCCCATCCTCCCGCTCGGGTCGGCACGAGGCTAGAGGGCCGGCGGTCGCCGCGCCGGCGCCGGCGTGGCAGAATCACACCGTTGTAACTGTCACACCGCCGTGGAAGCCTGGAGCCATGCCCGCCCCCACCCTGGAACGAGCCGCCCAGCGCATCGCCACCCTCCTCGGGGGCGCCGGCGGGGCGGTGCGCGACCCGACCGGCGCCGCCGCCGACCTGGAGTTCGCCGCCCACGTGGTCCCCCTGCCCCTCCACCGCCTCGGCCCGCCGGCCGACGCCTGGGCGGTGGACGGCGGCCAGGCGCTGGTGGCCGACGCCCGCTGCATCCAGGTGGTGGCCACCCGGGCGGCCCGGGTCCGCTTCGCCGGGGGCCGGTGCACGGCGGAGGACGAGGGCGAGCTGCGCCACCACCTGCTGGGCGGGGCCGACGAGCGGGCCCGGGCGCTGGCCGACCTGGCGGTGCCCGGCCTGGCCGCCGACACGCCGGTGGACGTCAACCTCCTGCGCGACCGCTGGGAGTGGGACGCGGTGGCCCGCTGCGTGGAGGAGGCCGACGCCGGCGCCCTGGTGCTGGTGGACGGCGACCTCCAGCCCGACTGGCGCATCCCCTCGCCGTTACTGGCCGGCCTGCTGGCCCGGGCCGCCGAGCGGGGCGTCACGCTGGCCGGGGTCACCAAGCACTCCTCCCTGGCCCGGGGCGGGGCACCCCTGGTGGGCCAGCTGGAGCTGGAGGCGGCGGCGTCGCTCGGCCCCCGGGCCATGTGGTTGGCGCCGGTGGCCCGCACCCGGGCGGCGGAGCGGCCCGACGCCGGCGAGGGGATCCAGGTGGTGGCCGCCCGCCTCGACCCCGACGCCCGCTTCGCCTTCCGGGTCGACCTGCCGGCCGGCGTCGACCCCGCGGTGGCCCTCGGGCGGCTGTCCGCCCTGTGCGACGACGCCGCCTTCCCCGGCTACCCCTACCCGCTCACCGTGGCCGACCGGCTGGCCGCCTGCCCGGGGTGGCTGCGGGCCGAGTCGTGGCTCCAGCTGGAGGAGCTGCTGCGCCAGCAGGGAGTGGCCGCCGCCGTCACCGAGCGGGCGTTCGCCGACCGCCACCGCCTGATGGAGCGGGCATGACCGGGGGCGGAGGGCGGCCCGCCGCCGGCCCGCCGGGGCCCGCCACCCGGGGCCGGCTGTACGGCAAGAACGTCCTGGAGGGCGTGTTCCGGGCGTCGCCCGACGAGGACCTGTTCCTGGGCGAGCTGCTGGTGGCGGTGGACGACGTCACCGGGCGCCGGTACCTGTTCCGGGTGGTGGACGTCACCTACGGCACCGAGCACCGCGAGCCGGGGTGGGCCGAGCGGGTGGCCGGCACCCTGCTGGCCGACGACGCACGGGGCGATCCCGGCGCCCACCCCGTCTACGAGCAGGAGCGGCGCACCTACCGGGTGGCCGAGTGCCGATGCCTGGGCTACCTCACGCCCGACGGGCAGGCGTTCCGCAAGCCCAAGAGCCTGCCCACCCAGTTCTCCCGGGTGGTGGCGCCCGAGGGCGCCGACTTCGAGTTCCTCCGCACCCGGATGGGCGACCTGGCCGTGGGGTGCCTGCGCAGCGGCGAGTCGGTGGTGGACTTCGAGGTCGGCATCCCGGGCGCCAGCCTGGCCACCCACGTCGGCGTCTTCGCCACCACCGGCATGGGCAAGTCGAACCTCATGCGGGTGCTGTCCGGCCAGGTGCTCCAGGCCAACGGGCGCTACGGGCTGCTGCTGGTCGACCCCCACGGCGAGTACCGCACCGCCCTGGGCCGCCACCCGTGGGCGGGCCGGGCGCTGCGCCTCTACGCCGCCCGGCGCCTGCCCAACGCCTCCACCCTGCGCATCAGCCTGTCGGAGCTGACGGTGGACGACCTGCGCACCGCCTACGAGTGGAGCCGGCCCCAGGAGGAGGCGCTGTTCGAGCTGGAGCGCCACTACCGCACGCCCGGGCTCACCTGGCTCCTCGACTTCGCCCAGGTGGACGACCTGCCCGCCTTCCGCGACCTCGACCTGGGGAACCGGGTCGCCCTCAACACCCTCCAGGTGGTGCACCGCCGGGCCCGGCGCATCGTCGACCTGCCGTGCATCGCCACCGACCCCAACGTGTCGACGGGGTCGGGGATCGTGCGCGACCTGTCGGAGGGCAAGGTCGTGCTGTGCGACGTGAGCGGCCTGGGCTCCACCGAGGAGGTGCTGGTGGCGTCGTTCCTGGCCCGCCGGGTCCTGGAGCACTGGGCGGCCGCCTACCTCGACGACCCCGACCTGCACGAGCGCCTGCCCGTGGTGTGCATCGTGCTGGAGGAGGCCCAGCGGGTGCTGTCGTCGAGCCGGGACCGGGAGTCCAACGTCTTCCCCCGGGTGGCCCGGGAGGGCCGCAAGTTCAAGGTGGGGCTGTGCGCCGTCACCCAGCAGCCCAAGCTGCTCGACAGCGAGCTGCTCAGCCAGTTCAACACCTTCTTCGTGCTCGGCCTGGCCGACGAGAAGGACCGCGGCATCCTGCGCTCGTCGTCCAAGCAGGACCTGTCGGCCCTCGGGCCGGAGATCCAGAGCCTCATGCCCGGCGAGTGCCTGATCGCCAACCTGGAGGCCCCCTTCGCCGTGCCCGCCCGCATCCACCTCTACGACGACGTGGTGCGCTCGGTGGTGCCGCCCCCCGCCCCCCGCCCCGAGGCGGCGCCCAACGTGGCCGCCCTGGTGGACTGATGCGGGTCGCGGCGCTGGGCGACGCCCACCTCGGACGGTCCTACTACGGGTTCACCACGCCCGAGGGGGTGAACCGGCGGGAGCGCGACTTCGAGGAGTCGTTCGAGAAGGCGGTCGACCTGGCCCTGGCCCAGGGGCCGGACCTGGTGGTGTGGCTGGGCGACGTGTTCGACCACCCCCGGCCCACCTACCGCTCGTTCCGGGTGGCCCAGCGGGCCCTGGCGCGCATCCGCGAGCACGGGGTGGGCCTGGCCCTCATCACCGGCAACCACGACACCCCCCGCCTGCCCGGCACCGGCAGCCCCTACTCGGCGCTGGCCGACATGTTCCCCGAGCTCCACTTCGCCCACCGGCTGGGCTACGAGCGCTTCGAGCTGCCCGGCCTGGTGGTGCACGCCGTCCCCCAGATGCTCACCGTGGAGGCCACCCTGGAGGCGCTGGAGGAGGCCGACCGGGGCCGCAGCGTCGACCGGTCCAACCTGCTGCTCACCCACCCCCGCATCACCCAGGTGGAGCCGCGCTACTCGGACATCAACGAGATCGAGGTGGACGCCTCGGCCCTGCGCTCCGACCTCGTGCTGCTCGGCCACTACCACTTCCACACCCGGGTGGCCGAGGGCATCTGGTACGCGGGGTCCACCGACACCTTCAGCTTCGCCGACGACCCCGACCGGGCCAAGGGCGTCGTGGTGCTGGACACCGACACCGGCGAGTGCCGCCACGTCCCGCTCACCGGCCAGCGCCCCCTGCTCACCCTGCCCACGGTGGCCGCCCTGGGCCTGTCGCCGTCCGAGCTCGAGGCCCAGGTCCTGGAGCGGGCGGCGTCGGTGCCCGAGGGGGCCGTCGCCCGGCTGTACCTCGACGGCGTCGACCCCGAGGCGTACCGCCTGCTGGACCTCGACGCCGTGCGCCAGGCCGCCGCCACCGCCCTGTACCTCAAGGTCGAGCCCGTCTTCGGCGGGGTGGACGTGCCCGTCGAGCTGCCCGACCTGGACTCCATGGGCGGCCGCTGGCACCGCTACCTGGAGGGCCAGGACCTCACCGGGTTCGACCGCGACCGGGTCAGGGCGCTGGGCGACCGCTACCTGGCCAACGCGGTGGAGGCGTCGGGGTGACGGGCGGGCGGGGGCCGGCCGGGGCCGGGGGGTAGGGTCCGGTGCTGGTCAAGCGCATCGTGCTGCGGAACTACCGGGTGTACGAGGAGCCGCTGGAGCTCGACGTCCCCCCCGGCCTGGTCGGCATCTACGGGCCCAACGGCGCCGGCAAGTCGTACCTGGTGGAGTCGCTCCTGTTCGCCCTGTGGGGCCGCACCCGCACGTCCATCCCCGACGTGCGCACCACCGGGGTGGGCGGCGACTGCGTGGCCGAGGTGGACTTCGAGCACGAGGGCCACCTGTACCGGGTGCGTCGCACGATCACGGGGGTGGCCTCCACGGTGCGGGCATCGGCCTACGCCGACGGGCGCCAGATGGCCGAGGGCGTGCGGGACACCGGCCGCTACGTGCACTCGATCCTGGGGATGGACGACGCCGCCTTCCGGTCCTCGGTGTTCGCCGAGCAGAAGCAGATCGCCGCCTTCAGCCTCCAGCGCCCGCAGCAGCGCCGGGACCTGGTGCTGAAGCTGCTGGGCGTCATGCCCCTCGACACCGCCCGGGACGACGCCCGGCGCGACGCCCGGGCGGCGCGGGAGCGCCTGGAGAGCCTCACCAACCTGCTGCCCGACCTCGACGCCCGCCGCCACGAGGCCGACGACGCCGCCGCCGCCGCCGGGGCGGCCGCCGCCGAGGCGGCCGCCGAGGAGGCCGTGGCCGCCGCCGCCCGGTCCCGGCTGGCGTCCGCCCAGGAGCGCCTCGACGAGGTGGACGAGCTCCGCCGCCGCCACGAGGCGGTGCTGGCCGAGGGCCAGACCGTGAGGGGCGAGCACGACGCCCTCGCCCGCCGGGTGGGCGAGCTGGCGGCCGAGCGGGCCGAGCTGGCCGGAGCGGCCACCCGCCTGGCCGGCGTGGAGGCGGAGGCCGCCGGCCTGGAGGGGGCGGAGGACGAGCTCGGCCGCGTGCGGGCGGTGGCGGCGGCCCGGGCCCTGGTGGAGGCGGCCGCCGTGCCCGAGGGCGCGGCGGCGCCCGACGAGGAGGCGTGCGAGGCGGCCCGGGTGGCGGCCGAGGAGGCGGCCAACCGGCTGGCGGCGGCGGAGGGCGAGCTGACCGCCGCCGGCGCCGAGCTGGTGCGGGCCCGGGAGGCGGCCGAGCGGTCCCGGTCGCTCTCCGGGGAGGGCGAGTGCCCCCTGTGCGGCCAGGCCCTGGGCGACGCCTTCGAGCGGGTGCAGGAGCACCGGGCCGCCGAGGTGGCCGCCGGCGAGGAGCGGGTGGCGGCCCTCGCCGCCCGCCGCCGCCGGCTGGGCGCCGCCGCCGACGAGGCCCGCGCCGCGGCGCAAGCCGCCGCCCAGCGCCTCGACGAGGCCCGCCGGGCGTGGGCCGCCCTCGAGCAGGCCCGGGCCCGGCGGGCGCACGCCGAGTCGGCGCTGGCCGAGGCGGAGCGCGCCCTGGGCCGCCCCTTCGACGGGGCCGACGTGTCCCGCCTGGAGGCGGTGGTCGAGGCCGGGCGGCGGGCGGCCCGGGAGGCCGACCGCCTCCGCGCCCAGCTGGAGCGGGCGCCCGCCGTCGCCGCCCGCCACGACCAGGAGGCCGCCCGCCTGGCCGAGGCGGCCGCCCGCCTGGAGGAGCTGCGCGCCGCCGCCCGCGCCCTGGGCTTCCAGCCCACGCCCTCGACCGGGCCCGGGCCGACCGCGACGCCGCCGCCCAGGCCGTCGACCACGCGTCGAAGACGGCGGCCGACGCCCGGGTGGCGGCCGCCCAGGCGCGGGTGAGGGCCGACGAGGCGGCCCGCCGGCTGGCCGACGCCGAGGACCAGCACGCCCGCCTGGCCGACCTGCGGGAGGAGAGCCGCCACCTGGGCCGGGTGGCCGACCTCCTGGCGGCGTTCCGCAACGGCGTGGTGTCCACCGTCGGGCCCCGCCTGGCCGCCCAGGCGGCCGACCTGTTCGCCGAGCTCACCGACAACGAGTACGACCGCCTCGAGCTCGACCCCGAGACCTACGAGATCCAGATCCGCGACCGGGGCCGGGCCCACGGGATGCAGCGCTTCTCGGGGTCGGAGACCGACCTCGCCAACCTGGCCGTGCGCGTCGCCATCAGCGAGCACGTCCGCCTGCTGTCGGGGGGGACGGTGGGCCTGCTGGTGCTGGACGAGGTCTTCGGCCCGCTCGACGAGGACCGCAAGGCCCGCATGCTCGCCGCCCTCGAGCGGCTCAAGGGCCGCTTCCGCCAGGTGCTGGTGGTCACCAACGACGAATCCATCAAGGCCGAGCTGCCCCATGCCATCGAGGTGGTCAAGCAGCCCGGCCGGCGGGCCACCGCCCGGGTGCTCAATGCCTGAGTCCCGTACCCTTCGGGCCATGAGCACCTCCGCCGTGGAGGACGCCGCCCCGGCCGTGGGACCGCCGGGTCGGTCCATCGCCCGGTTCCGCCAGCGCGTGGTGCGGGTGTCGGTGCTGGCCCGCCTCCTGGTGGTGGCCACCATCGCCGTGGGCCTGCTCTCCCAGGGCTCGGTGGACTGGAAGGTGGCGGCGCTGGTGGCCCTGGCCACGGCCAACGTGGCCTACCTCATGAGCCGCGTGCCCTGGGAGGAGCTGCTCCACCGGCCGTCGGGGAGGCGGTGGCTCTACACGTGGTCGGTGCTCGACGTCGTGCTCATCACCCTCGGGATCCTCAACACCGGCGGGGCCCGATCGGAGCTGTTCGGCCTCTACGTGCTGGCCGCCGTGCTCTCCGCCGCCATCTTCCCACCCCGGGGCCAGGCCGGCCTGCTCGGCCTCATGCTGGCCGGGTACCTCATCGTGGTCGCGGTCGAGGCCGAGAGCCCGGGCCTCGCCCACGTCGTGGTGCGCCTGGGGGGCCTGGGGCTGGTGGCCTACGTGGCCAGCTTCTTGTCCCGCGAGCTGCTGGGCCAGACCCGGGCCCACGACGAGGCGCGGGCCGAGTCGGAGTCCCGGGCCGCCCTGCTGGCGGGGGTGGCCGCCGCCGCCCGCACCATGAGCACGCTGGACCCGCCCCGGGTCCTCGACACGGTGGTGGAGGCGGCCGTCGGGCTGGGCTTCGACGGCGCCGAGCTGTGCCTGTTCGACGAGGATGCCGGCACCTGGCGGGTCGCCCACCAGCGGGGCGTCGAGGCCGAGCCCTCCCCCCTGCGGCCCATCGAGGCGGGCGCCGCCGGGCTGGTCCACGCCCGGGGGGCGACGGTGGTGCTCGACGACCACTCGGGCTGGCCGCTCAGCGTCCGGCCGGCGCTGGAGGCCGGCTACCGCCACCTGGTGGCGTGCCCGGTGTGGTCGGGCGGCGGTCTGGTCGCCGCCCTGGTGGCGGGAAGCACGTCGCGGCCGGCGCCCTACCCCCACGAGGTCGAGTGCCTCGACCTGCTCGCCGCCCACGCCGGCGCCGCCTTCGAGAACGCCCGCCTCTACGCCGAGCGGCGCGACTTCGAGGCCAAGCTGGCCCACCAGGCGTTCCACGACGCCCTCACCGGCCTGCCCAACCGGGCCCTGTTCCTCGACCGGCTGGACCAGGCCCTCGCGCGGGCCCGCCGCGACGGCGAGCCCGTGGGCGTGCTCTTCCTCGACCTCGACGGGTTCAAGGCGGTCAACGACGAGCTGGGCCACGAGCGGGGCGACGAGCTGCTCGCCGCCGTCTCCCAGCGGCTCCAGGGCTGCCTGCGCCCGGGCGACACCCTGGCCCGCTTCGGCGGCGACGAGTTCACCGTGCTGCTGGAGAAGCTGCGCTCGGACGCCGACGGGATCGACGTGGCCGAGCGCCTGCTGCACGCCCTGGCCGACCCCTTCTCGCTCAGCGGCCACCAGGTCAACGTCTCCGCCAGCATCGGGGCGTCGTTCGCCCGGGCCCCGTTCCCCGAGGGTGTCGATCCCCTCCGGGAGGCCGACCAGGCCATGTACCGGGCCAAGGAGCGGGGCGACGGGCGCTGGGAGGTGTTCCGGGCGGAGATGAACGCCGTCGCCGTCTACCGCCTGGAGCTGGAGGCCGAGCTGCGCGGAGCCCTGGACCGGGGCGAGCTGTCCCTCGACTACCAGCCCAGGGTCGACGTGGGGTCCGGGCGCATCACCGGCGTGGAGGCGCTGGCCCGGTGGCGCCACGCCACCAGGGGCGCGGTGGCGCCGTCGGAGTTCGTCCCCATCGCCGCCCGGGCCGGCATGTCGGTGGTGCTCGGCGCCTGGGTGCTGGAGGAGGCGTGCCGGCAGGTGCGGGACTGGGACGGCCAGGGCCTGCCTCGCCTGGAGGTCTCGGTCAACGTGGCCGCCGACCAGCTGGTGGGGCCCGGCTTCGCCGCCCACGTCGGCGAACTGCTGGCCCGCAGCGGGCTGGCGCCCGGCCGGCTCACCCTGGAGACGAGCGAGGAGGTGGTGCTGGGCCGGGGGGGCGCCCTGGCCGGGCCCGCCGCCGACCTGGCCCGGCTGGGGGTCCGGCTGGCCGTCGACGACTTCGGCCGGGGCCGCTCGGCGCTGCGGGAGCTGACCCGGCTGCCGCTGCACGAGGTCAAGGTCGACCGCTCGCTGGTGGCCGGCGTGGCCGGCGGCGGCCCCGACCGCGCCGTCGTCCGCTCCCTGGTGGCCCTGGCCGCCGACCTGGGCATCCACGTCTCCGCCGCCGGTGTGGAGACGGCGGACCAGCTCGACCACCTCCGTGCCCTGGGCTGCCGCACCGCCCAGGGGTTCTGGTTCTCGCCCCCGCTGGGCGCCGGCGAGGTGGCCCGCCTGCTGCGGGCCCCGGAGGTGCCCGTCCCCGCGCCGTAGCGGGAACGGGGAGCGCTCAGAACCGCACGGCGCTGAGCTCGGGCACGGTGCCGGCCGCCCGGGCCACCGTCTCCCGCCACCGCTCCCGGTCGGGCCGGCGGCGGGGCTCGACCACCCGGCCCGGGCGCCAGGCGCCGGCCACCTCGTCCTCGTCCGCCCAGGTGCCCACCGCCAGGCCGGCCAGGTAGGCGGCGCCCAGGGTGGTCGCCTCCACGACCGGCGACACCTCGACCGGGCGCTGGCAGGCGTCGGCCAGCGCCTGCACGAAGGTGGCGTTGGCCGTCATGCCCCCGTCGACGCGCAGGGCGGGGATGGGCACGCCCCCGTCCGCCTCAGCCGCCTCCACGAGGTCGGCGCCCCGGTGGGCCACCCCCTCCAGCACGGCGCGGACGATCTCGGCCCGCCCCGATCCCCGGGTCAGCCCCACCAGGGTGCCCCGCGCCCCGAAGTCCCACTGCGGGGTGCCGAGCCCGAACAGGGCGGGGACGAAGCGCACGTCCCCGGCCGTCGGCACCGAGGCGGCCACGGCGTCGGACTCCTCCACCGAGGCCAGGATCCCGAGGTCGTCGCGGAGCCACTCCACCGCCGACCCGGCCGACAGCATCACCGCCTCGATGCCCCACGTGTCGACGCCCCCCCGGCGCCAGGCCACCACCGGGAAGCAGCCGGCCGGGCCCCGGGCGGCGAAGGGGGGCCGGTCCCGCCCCACGCACAGGTCGAGCATGCCACCGGTGCCGAAGGTGGCCTTGGCCAGGCCCGGGCGGGTGCAGCCCTGGCCGACCAGCGACGCCTGCTGGTCGCCGACCAGGGCGGCGAGGGGCGGGGCGCAGTCGAGGGCCAGGGCGGGGCCCACGATGCCCGAGGAGTCCACGATGCGGGGCAGGGTGGCGGGCGGGATGCGCAGCACGTCGAGCACCGCCTCGTCCCACCCAGAGCCGTCGGCCCGGAGGAGGCCGGTGACCCCGGCGTTGGTGGCGTCGGTGACGTGGAGGGCGCCGCCGGTCAGCGTCCACGCCAGCCAGGTGTCGAGCGTGCCGAAGCACAGGTCGCGGGCGCGGGCGGGGTCGGCGAGGTCGAGGAGCACGGCCAGCTTGGTGGCCGAGGCGTTGGGCGCCAGGCGCAGGCCCCGCTCCTGGAGGGCCAGGCACAGCCCGGCGGTGCGCAGGTCCTCCCAGCCGATGCCGGGGCC
>JBKHXC010000173.1:0-5961 GCA_046566225.1 Acidimicrobiia bacterium | reverse complement strand
ACCCGCGCCGCTCCATGAAGGCGGCCGAGCGCATCGCGTTCTACGCGGCGCGCTTCCCGCTGGTCGAGATCGACGCCACCGCCCGCTTCCCGCCCACCCCCGAGCTGTGCCGCCAGTGGGTCGACCGCACGCCCGACGGGTTCACCGTCGACGTCCAGTGCTGGACGCTGCTCACGGGGGGCGCCGCCCTGCCCGACTCGTTGTGGGAGGACCTGCGCGACGAGGTCCGCCCCGAGCTGCGGGACCGCCGCCGCCTCTACCTCGGCCACCTCACGCCCGAGGGCCGGGCCGAGGCGTGGGCCCGGTTCCGCCACGCCCTGCGCCCCCTGGCCGACGCCGGCCGCCTGGGGGTGGTCGTCCTGCGCTACCCGGCCTGGCTGCCTCCGGGCGGGACGGCCCGCGCCCTGCTGGCCGAGGCGGGCGCCGAGCTGGGCGACCTGCCGGCGGCGGTGGAGCTGTCCCACCCCCGCTGGCTGCGGGGGGGCGCCTGCGAGGAGACCCTGGGCCTGCTGGAGGACGCCGGCCTCGGGTTCGTGTGCGTCGACCGGGCCCCGGAGGAGGGGCGGCCGGTCGTCGCCGCCACCTCCGACGTCGCCGTCGTGCGCCTGCCCGGCCGCAGCCGGCGCCGGTGGGACGAGCCCGGGCTCCCGAGCGCCGAGCACCAGGCCTACCGCTACACCGACGAGGAGCTGGCCGGCTGGCTGCCGGCGCTGCGCGAGCTGGCGGCGTCGGCCGCCGAGGTCCACGTGATCCTGTCCAACACCTTCCGCGACGACGCCGTCACCAACGCCGAGGGGCTACTGCGCCTCCTCCGGTCCGTCTGACACGGTGGAGCTGACCACCGAGCCGTGGTGGCACACCATCCGCCACCTCGCCGAGCCGGCGTCGCGGACGAAGACGTTGACGGCGGCCACCGTGGAGCCGCCCTGGTCGCCCAGGAGGTTCTCGTCCACCGCCACCCACGCCACGCCGTCCTGCACGAACACCCGCTCCTGGGTGAGGATGAACTGCAGCGACTGGGAGCTCTGGAACAGGGCGAAGAACGAGCCCGCCACCGCCGCCCACCCCCGTAGGGTGGCCCAGCCCGGGTGGGTGCACAACGCCCGGTCGGAGCGCTCCCACACCTCCGACATGGCGTCGAGGTCCCGCGCCTCGAAGGCGTCGTAGAAGGCCCGGTTGGCCAGGCGCACCTCCGTCACGGCGTCCACCGCCGGAGGCTAATGCTTCGACTAGGGCGGGCCCTGGCGGCGGCGAGTGCGGCCGCGGACGCTGGCGTGGAGCACCACCACGTCGGCGGCGGCCGGCGCCTCGCCGGCGAGATCGGCCCCGAACACGACCTGGGGCTCGGACACGCCGGCGAAGCGCAGCGTGCGAGGAGCGCCGGTGCGGACACCGGTCGCCCCCCGCGCCGCCGCCATGGCCGACGACGAGACCAGCACCTCGCCGCCCCGTGCCGCCGCCGTGATGCGCCGGGCCAGGTGCACGTTGTGCCCCAGCACGTCGCCACCGCGGCGGATCACCGCCCCCGTGTGGGCCCCGACCCGGATGCGCAACCCCCCGCGCGCCCCCGGGACCGGCACCTCGCCCACCGACCGGCACGCCGCCACCGCCGCCCGGACGGCGTGGCCGGCGTGCCCGAACACGGCCAGGAACCCGTCGCCGGTGGTCTTCACCTCCTCGCCGCCGTGGGCGACCAGCGCCGCCCGCACGGCGGCGTCGTGGGCGGCCAGCACGTCGACCCACCGCTCGTCGCCCAACCGCTCGGTCAGCGCCGTGGACCCGTCGATGTCGGTGAACACCACGGTGAGCACGGCGCGCCGGCCGCGCTCCTCGCCCACCCCGGCTGCCGACGCCCCCCAGCCCACACCCCGAATCCTGGCCGTCGCCGGGCCGGCGGGGAACCGTGGTGGCCGGCGTCTTGGCGAGGGGGTGCCAGCACTCCCTCCGGCCCTTCGGCGCCGCGCCCGGTCCGCGGCGCCGTCACACCCCCGCTCTAGCCTTGGGGGCCGATGAGCCTGCCGCTGCCCACGTCCCTGTCGCCCTCCCGCGTCGCCTCGTTCAAGGACTGCGCGCTGGCCTTCCGCTTCTCCGCCATCGACCGCCTCCCGGAGCCGCCTTCGCCGTGGTCGTCGAGGGGCACGCTGGTCCACCGGGCCCTCGAGCGGCTCCACGCCTGCGTCCCGGCCGGGGGCCGCACCCGGGCGGCCGCCCTGGCCCAGCTCGACCTGGCGTGGGAGGAGCTGGCCGACCATCCCGAGTTCGCCGGCCTGGGCCTCGACGCCGAGGGCGAGGCCCGGCTGCGGGCGGAGGCGGCGGCGCTGGTCACCAACGTCTTCCTCCTGGAGGACCCCGACTCCGTCAACGCCATCGGCCTGGAGCTCAAGCTGGAGGCCCGGGTGGGGGCGTTGCGCCTGCGGGGGGTCATCGACCGCCTCGACCTGGGCGAGGACGGCGAGCTGGTCGTCACCGACTACAAGACCGGCCGCGCCCCCGGCCAGTCGTTCGAGAACGGCCGCCTGGCGGGCGTCCAGTTCTACGCCTTCCTGTGCGAGCAGATGCTGGGACGCCGCCCGGCCCGGGTGCAGCTCCTCCACCTCCGCGAGCCCATCGCCATCGTCGGCGTGCCCAGCGAGCAGTCGGTGCGGGGGCTGGTCACCCGCACCTCGGCGGTGTGGGCCGCGGTGGAGCGGGCGTGCCGGTCGGAGGACTTCCGGCCCCGCCCGTCGGGGTTGTGCGACGTGTGCGCCTACAAGGCGTACTGCCCGGCGTGGGGCGGCGACCCGGCGGAGGCGGCACGGGCCCACGGCCGCCAGCCGGTCGCCGCCGTCTGAGCCGGCGCCGGCCCGACGCCGACCATGGCCCTCCTGTCCCGCCGCACCCGCCGCCGGGTGGCCGCCTTCGACGCCCGGGTCGACGCCGCCTTCGAGCGGGCGCGGGGGAACCCGGTCGCCGACCGGCTGTTCTACGGGGCCTCCTCCGTGGCCGACCACAGCCTGGTGTGGCTCATCCTGGGGGCGCTGCGGGGCCTGCGCTCCGAGCACGACTGGGCGGCGGCCGTCCGGGTGGGGACCGGGGTGTTCGCCGAGTCGGCGCTGGTGAACGTGGGCGTCAAGTCGCTGTTCCGCCGCACCCGCCCGCCGTGGGACGTCGAGCGCCCCCTCCCCCTCCGCCGGCCCCGCACCAGCTCGTTCCCCAGCGGCCATGCCACCGCCGCGTTCACCGCCGCCGCCCTGCTGGCCGACGACGACCCGCTGTGGCCGCTGTACTACGCCCTGGCCGTCGTCGTCAGCGCCAGCCGGGTCCACGTGCGGATCCACCACGCCTCCGACGTCCTCGGCGGCGTGGCCATCGGCGCCGTCCTCGGCCGCCTCGGGCGCCGCCTGGCGCCGCTCCCTCCCCGGCCGGGCGGCCTGCTCCCCTGAGGCCGGGGGGGACTGCGGGCTCGAGCCGGTGGGGAGGCGGGCCGGTGGTGCCGGGCCGGGCCCGGAGGGGCCGCCGCACCGGCTTGCCGGCCGGCGCCCTCCCCGCGGTACGATCGACCGAGCCGACCACCCCCCTTGGAGGCCGATGCTCTCGCTGTCCCCGTCCCGAGAGGCGGAACGGCTCGCTGCGGTCCACCGCTACGACGTGCTGGACTCCCCGGCCGGCGGGACCTTCGACCGGATCACCGCCCTGGCGGCGTCGGTCTTCGACGTGCCCGTCGCCATCGTGACCCTCGTCGACGAGGAACGGATCCGGTTCCACTCGGCCCACGGCGTGGCCGTCACCGGCGTGCCCCGCGAGCCGGGCCTGTGCGCCTCGGCCATCCTCCGGGACGAGCCCTACGTCCTCGACGACGCCACGGCCGACCCGGTGGCGAGGCACAACTCCCTCGTCGCCGGCGAGCCCGGGCTGCGCTTCTACGCCGCCGCCCCCCTCACCACCTCGGACGGGCTCAACCTGGGGACCCTCTGCATCGCCGACCACGAGCCGCGGTCGATCACCCCCGCCCAGGTCGAGGTCCTCTCCCAGCTCGCCGCCCTGGTCGTCGACGGGCTGGAGCTCCGCCTGTCGGCCCGGGCCTTCGTGGCCTGGGAGAGCGACCTCCGCCGCTCGGCCGAGCACGAGCAGCGCTCGGCCGAGGAGCTGGCGGCCGCCCTCCAGCGGGCCCTGCTCCCCCCGGCGCTGCCCGCCATCCCCGGGGTGGACGTGGCGGCGCGCTACCGGCCGGCGGGCAGCGCCGACATCGGGGGGGACTTCTACGACGTGTTCCCGCTGCGGCGCAACGTGTGGGGGGTGGCCGTGGGCGACGTGTGCGGCAAGGGCCCGGAGGCGGCGGCCATCACCACCGCCGCCCGCTACGCCCTGCGGGCGGCCGCCATCCACCACGCCGAGCCCCGGCGCGTCCTCGACCTGGTCAACGACGCCCTCCTGCTCGACGACGGCGACGACGGGATGCGCTTCTGCACGGTGGCCTTCGGCCGCCTCCGGGCGTCGCAGGGGTCGTACCGCCTCACCGTGTCCTGCGGGGGGCACCCGCTGCCCCTGCTGCGCAGGCGGGACGGCGCCGTCGAGGCCGTGGCCGTCCCCGGGACCGCCGTCGGGCTGGTGGAGGGGGCCCGCTTCGCCGACCGCGGGGCCCGGCTGGAGCCGGGCGACGCCGTGCTGTTCTTCACCGACGGGCTCACCGAGCTGCGCGTCGGCGGCGAGCTGTTCGGCACCGACCGCGTGGCCCGGGCCCTGGCCGACGCGCCGGCGGGCGACGCGGCCGGCGTGCTCGACGCCGTCGAGGCCGCCGTCGCCGCGTCCGGAGGGCGGCAGGCCGACGACATCGCCATGCTCGCCCTGGTCGTGCGGGACGCCCCGTAGTGCGTCGACCTCATTCGTTCGCTTCGCTCACTCCATTCGGTCGAGTCGATCGTGCTCCGGGGCACTAGCCGAGGGGGGCGGGCCGTCAGGGCCGGAGCTCGAACCACACGCACTTGCCGGGCCCGGTGGGCTGGCACCCCCAGGCGTCGGCGACGGCCGCGACCACGCGCAGCCCTCGACCGCAGGGCGCCTCGGCGCCGGCGTGGACCACCTCGGCGGCGCCCGGCCGCCGGTCGTGGACCTCGACGCGCGCGGTGAGGGAGTCGACCGCCACCACCACGTCGACGTCGGTGCCGGCGTGCACCACGGCGTTGGTGATCGCCTCGCTGGCCAGGAGAACGGCGTCGTCGATCACCTCGGTGGGGAAGCCCCGCTGCCACAGCACGTCGGCGACGAACCGCCGCCCGGCGGCGACGCTGGTGGGATCGGGCGGGAGCGTGGTCCTGGGCACCACCGGATGATGTCCAACTCCCGGCCCGACCACTCCTGCACGGGGGCCGAAGGCCACGAACCGCCCTCGTCCCGCCGGCGCCGCCCGGGCCGGGCGGTCAGCCGGGTGCCCCCGTCGGCTCCGGGCCCTACGTCCGGGACCCGGACGTGGACGGGTGCGGGGGGGTGCCGGCCGCCTCCCGGTGGCGGCGGGCCTCGCCCAGCCGCCGGCCGGGATCGCCGCCGCACATCACCAGGTGCCGGGCCAGCGCCTCCTCGGTGCGGGCCTGCTCCAGGCGGACCCGCGCCCGCTCGCCCTCGTCGGCACCCTCCAGGGCGGACGCCAGGCTGGCCTCCGACTTGGTGAGCCACCGGGCCGCCTGGTCGAGGAAGCTCGACCGCCGGTCCGGGTGCTGGTCGGCCAGGCCCAGGCGCTGCTCGCCCACCCGGCGGGCGCAGACGCCCCGCATGCACCGGCAGTACCGGTCCCGGGGCCCGCCCAGGCCCAGGGCCCGGCCGTAGTCGATCGACGCCTGCTTGTGGTCGCCGGCCGCCGCCTCGGCGTCGGCGCGGGCGATGAGGTCGTCATACGCGCTCATGGCCGCCGGGCCGACGGCGCCCGCTCGTCCGTCACGGGGCGCCACCGTACCGGCCCCGGCGCCGCGGCGCGCCCCGGCTGGCGGC
>JBKHXC010000172.1:0-2223 GCA_046566225.1 Acidimicrobiia bacterium | reverse complement strand
CGCCCGGCTGGGAACGGGAGGGCGGGGCGGCCGCTGCCCGCCCGCTCGACGCTTCCACGGGCGGCGGCGCCGTGGTGGTCGTGGCGGGCGGGACACTGGTGGCGTTGGCTGGCGGCGCCGGCGTAACCGGCGGCGTAACCGGTGTAACTGGCGGTGTAACCGTCGGCATGGGCGGTCGGCGCCGGGGCGCCTCGGTGGGCGACGACGCGCAGCCGCCGGCCACCAGGACCACGGCCAGGGCGATGCGGCGCGCCATCTACAGCGGCCTCCGCAGCGACCACACGGTCTCGGCCCAGCGGGCCTCAGCGTTGGCCCCCTGGCGCAGGTGGCGCACGTCGGCCAGGGCGACGACGTCGTCGAGCACCAGGCCGAAGTCGTCGACCAGGGCGCGCACGTGCCATGACGACACGGCCTGGTGGGCCCCGTCGCGGGTGTGGTCCTTGAGGTTGACCACCACCAGTCCGCCCGGGCGCAGCACCCGCACCGCCTCGGCCCAGGCGGCGAGGTGCAGCTCGCGGTAACGGGGGCCCCACTGGAGGGCGCCGGCGTTGTGGGGGTGGAGGGGCCGGCCCAGGTCGTGGGTGTAGGAGCGGCGCCGCTCGGGGTCGGCGGCGGCGTGGGCGTCGGCCAGGCGGTTGCCGTAGCACGGGGAGGTGGCCACGGCGTCGAAGCGGCCGGCGTCGAAGGGCAGCTCGAGGGCGTCGCCCTCCTCGGTGTGGTCCGACAGCGCCGCCCACTCGGGCTCGATCTCGATGCCGAAGGTCTCGTAGTCCGGGCGCAGCTCGTGGATGCGCCCGGTGCCACAGAAGGGGTCGAGGACCTGGGGGCGGCGGCCCGGGTGGGTGGGGCGGGGGCCGAGGCCGCCGAGCAGGTCGGCGATGGCGTCGAGGACCTCGTCGGAGAACCGCGCCGGGTGCGACACGCCGTCGCCCAGGTCGGGCTTGGAGATGGGCGAGGGCCGGGTGGGGCCGCCGTGGCGGGACACCAGCACCACCGCCTCCCGGCAGCGCATCCGGGGGGTCACCTCGCCGGCGGCCAGGGCCGCCTCAAGGTGCTCGGGCGCCAGGAGCGCCAGCTGGTGCAGCGTGCTCACCGCCGCCGGAAAAGCAGGGAAATTTCCCTGATTTGCGATGACCGGGTGGGCGGCGATCTCCCGGTAGCGCCGAGCGTCGGCCGGGTCGAGGTCGAGCTCGGAGCGAACCGTAGCCTCGTAGGAGCCGTGAGGCAAGCACTCCTTGAGCTCGGCCAGCAGCTGACCGGCGGCCACCACCCCGGCCACGCCGACGTGGATGCTCGAGCGGATCGCCTCCACCATCTCCCCCGGCGTCAGGCCCGAGCGCCGCTCAGGCACACGTGACCGCTCCAGCGTGGCCCCCCCGCCACCCCCCCCGTCATCGGGCCCGCTCCGGCCAGTGTTCGGCCACCACGTCGAGCACCGCCTGGGCCTCGTCGCCCAGCGCCGGGCGGTAGCGGGCCAGCTCGGACCACAGGGCCCTGTCGTCGATGGCCAGCGTGGTCGGCACCCGGCGGTGGCCACGCAGCTCACGCCGGGCCCGCAGGCCGGCGAGGGCCATGAGGCCCAGGTGGCGGGCGCCGGCGTAGTGGGCGTCGTCCTCCTCGACGTGGACCTCCGACGCCATCGCCGAGCCGCACGAGCAGCTGGCGACGTGGCCGGCGTCGGAGCGATCGAACGCCAGTTCGTGGGTGCGGTAGCGGCGGGCGGCCACGGCGGTGGTCACGACGCCCCACCGGCCAGGCCGGCCCGGGCGGCGGCCATGTCCTCGGGGGACCACGACCACAGCGGGACCCACTCGTCGTCGTCGACCGGCTCCGGCTCGGCCGCCGGCGTCGGGGCCGGGGCCGGGGCGGGGGCGGCGAAGAACTCGGCGGCGCCGTCGCGGGCCAGGGCCACCAGCAGCCCCAGAGGCGAGGCGATGCGCTGGCCGGCGCGGAGGCGGGCCAGGACCTCGGCCACGCCGGCGGCCAGCTCGGCGGGCCCGTAGGCGGCCAGGGCCCGCCGCCCCCGCCCGTCGAGGGCCGAGGGCAGGGGCGGGGAGCACCGCCGGGCGTAGGCCACCAGGGGCGCCAACGCCTCGTCGACCTGGTCGTCGGTCGGCAGGGGGCTGCTAGCTAGCTGTACTTCTTCTAGCAGTACTTCTTCCGGGGGCAAAAGCCCAGGTGAGGGGGCGGATATCGCCGGAATGCCGCGCGCGTTCCGCGCGG
>JBKHXC010000171.1:0-4931 GCA_046566225.1 Acidimicrobiia bacterium | reverse complement strand
AGCCGCCGGCCTCCGCCCTGTCCTCCGGCCGGCCGCCGGCGATTCTCATCGTTGGCTGGTCGGCCCGCCGGGGGCGGTGGCGCCTGTGACATCGGAGCGCTACAGGGCGGTGGTCACGGTCTCCTCCTCGGCGACGGGCAGGGCCACGGCCTCGCCGGCGGCCAGCGCGCCGTCGACCACCTCGGCCCAGCGTCCCGACAGGTTGGCGGTGGAGCGGGGGTCGCCGCCCAGGTGGCGCTCCACGGCCCGGATGACCCCGCCGTGGGTGACGACCAGCAGCGGGCCGCCGGGGCGGGCGGCCAGGCGCTCGACGGCGCCCACCACCCGGGCCCGGAACGAGGGCTCGTGCTCGCCCCCGGGCGGCCGGTCCAGCCGCCCCGCCCGCCAGGCGTCGACGGCGCCCGGCCAGATCAGCCCGATCTCCTCGGTGGTCCGCCCCGTCCAGTCGCCCACGTCCCGCTCCCGCAGGTCGGGCTCCACCTCCACCTCGCCCAGGCCCAGCGCGGCGGCCACGATCGCCGCCGTGGCCGCCGAGCGGGCCAGGTCGGAGGAGACGGCGCCGGCGAACGCCACCCCGGCGCCGGCCAGCATGGCGCCCAGGGCCCGGGCCTGCTCCTCGCCCTCGGGGGCCAGCGGGGCGTCGGCCCACCCCTGCCAGCGGCCCTCGGCGTTCCACGTCGAGCGCCCGTGGCGCAGGAGCAGGAGCCGGGCCATCCCGCCAGCCTACGGCGGCCCACCGCCGGGGCCCGGCCGCCACCGGGGGGCCGTCCGGTACGGTTGCCCCCATGGCGCTGGCGGTCGAGAGGCTGGGCACGACGTACGGGGAGCGGGTGGAGACGGTCGACCCGGCGCGGGCGCTGGCCTACGCGGCGGCGACCAACGACGCCAACCCGGTGTACGCCACGGGCCGGGCGGTGCCGCCCGTGTTCGGCGTGGTGCCGACGTGGGAGTCGATGAGCGCGCCCCTGCACGACCTCGTCTCCCCCGAGTGGTACGCCCGCATCGTGCACGGCGAGCACGACATGCACTTCCACCAGCCCCTGGTCCCCGGCCAGGAGCTGGTCACCACCGCCGAAGGCCACAGCGTGCGGGTCAGCCGGTCGGGCACCCGCTACACCGTCCGGGTGGCGAGCAGCGACAACCACAGCGGCACGCTGGTGCTCGAGCAGTACGGGACGATGTTCATCCGGGGCATGACCGACGGCGACGGCGCCGGGCCCGACAAGCCCGACCACGCCTTCCCCAAGGAGGCCCGCGCCCACCCGCTGGGCACCTACGCCGTCCACGTCGACGACGACCAGACGCTTCGCTACAGCGAGGCGTCGGGCGACCACAACCCGATCCACGTGGACCCGGAGGCGGCCGAGGCGGTGGGCCTGCCCGGTATCATCCTCCACGGCCTGTGCACGATGGCGATGGCCGGCCAGGCGGTCGTCGCCCTCGCGGCGGGCGGCGAGCCGGCCCTCCTGCGCCGGCTGGCCGTGCGGTTCTCCCGGCCGGTGCTCCCCGGGACCGACGTGGTGACCACCGTCTACGACGCCGGCCTCCACGGCGACCGCCGCGTCGTCGCCTTCGAGGCGCACAGCCAGGGCCAGCTGGTGATCTCCAACGGCCGGGCCGAGATCGCGGTCTGAGGGCGGGCCGGCCATGGCCGTGCTCAGGCTCTTCGCCGCCGCCCGGGAGGCGGCGGGGACGGACCGGGACGACGTCGCCGGGGCCACCGTGGCCGAGGTGCTGGCCGCGGCCCGGGCCCGCTACGGCGACCGCTTCGCCGCCGTGCTGGCCGCCAGCCGGGTGTGGGTGAACGGCTCGCCGGCGGGGGAGGGCGACGCCGTCGGCGAGGGCGACGAGGTGGCCGTCCTGCCCCCGGTGTCGGGCGGCTGCCCCTGATGGCCGACCGCACCGTGCCGCTCGGGCCGGTGGGGGTGGGGCGCCGGGGGGCCGCCGAGGCGGCGTCGGCGCCCGACCGCTCGGAGCGGCCCGGCCCGTGGGCCCGCGTCAAGGCGCTGGAGGTGCGGCCCCAGGTGGTCGGCCCCCACGCCCGCCTGGGCGTGGTGTGGTTCGCGGCGTCGCTGGTGGCGCTGGCCGCCGGCGCCGGCGCCTTCGCCGCCCTGCTGGCCGCCTGCGCCGGCCTGGCCGCCGTGCAGGCGGCCCGTTCGTGGCGGGCCCACCCCCGCCCGGCCGTGCCCGTGGCCGGCGCCGGGGCGGCCGCCCTGGTGCTGGCCGCCGTGGCCGGGCCCGTGGCGGTGGCCGCCGTGGCCGCCCTCCTGGTCGTGCTGGTGGCCGCCGGCGCGGTGGTGGCCGGTCCCGGGCGGGCCAACCCGGTCGTGACCCTGGCGGTGGCCGGGACGATCGGGACGGCGGCGGCCTCCCCCGTGCTGCTGCTCCACCGGGGCGTGGTGCCGGTGTTCGTGCTGCTCGCCTACGCCGCCGTGCACGACGCCAGCGCCTACGTCGTGGGCACCGGCGCCCGCAGCGCATGGGAGGGGCCGGCGGCGGCGGCGGCCAGCATGGCGGCGGTGACCCTGGGCGTGGCCGCCGTCCTCGTGCCCCCGTTCCGGGGCACCACCCCGTGGCTGCTGGGCGGCCTGGCCATGGTGCTGGCCCCCGTGGGCCCCTACGTGGGCTCGGCCCTGCTCGGGCGGCGGGACGCTCGGGTGCCCGCCCTGCGCCGGCTGGACTCGCTGCTGGTGCTGGCGCCGGTGTGGAGCGTGGTGGCCGCCCTGGTGCTCGACCACGGCGGGCGTCCCTAGACCTTCGACCTCATTCGTCCGCTCCGCTCACTGCATTCGGTCGAGTTGGCCGTGCTCCGGCGGGCGAGCGGAGCTCGCGCCGCCTCCGCCCCGTCCTTTCCCGGTGTCCGCAGCCGGAGAGGCCGCCTGCGGCGGCGAGTGCGGCCACGGACCTTTCCGCTGCGGACGCGGCGAAGGTGCTGGCCAGGGCGCTCTAGAAGAGGACCTCCCACAGGACGACGAACACGAGCCACAGGGCGAAGCCGGCGCCGATCGTCTTCTTGTGGTCCTCCAGGAACGCCTTGGTCGGCCCCGGCCCGGTGCCGCCGATGACGCCCAGGGCGTTGAGCTCGACGGCCAGCACCACCAGGAGGGTGACCGCCCAGTACGCCCCCCGCTCCCCGCCGGCGGGCAGCACCTCGTACTCGCGCGCCGCCAGGTGGCTGGTGACGCCCATGAACCACAGCATGGGGATCGACAGCAGGGTGTTGGTGCGCGACGCCAGCAGCGCCTTTCGCCCGGCGGCGGGCGCCGCCGGGTCGGCCTCCCCGCCGGCGGCGGTGCGCTCGGCGTTGGCGATGACGACCTTCTGGTTGGGCCAGATGACGCCGAACACGTTGCCGAACATCACCAGGGCGAGGAGGATGCCCGTGGAGATGCTGATGCCGGGGGCCGTCTTGAAGTACGCGCCGCCGGTGAGGTTGTCCTGGAACCCGAGGATCATGATCCCGGTGAGCAGGGTGAACATGGCGCCGAACCGGAACCACCACAGGGCGCGGGGGACCAGCTTGCGGATGGCCTCCGTGCGGCCCGCCGCCTCGAACTGGGCGAACGACGGGACCTGCACGAAGTTGAAGTAGTAGAGGAGCCCGATCCACGTCACCCCGGAGAGGTAGTGCCCCCACCGGGACAGCGCCTCGCCGCCGGCCTGCGAGAAGATCTCCATCGACGCACCCCCACGTTCGGATCCCGAGTGGTGCGAACCTACCTCGCAGGCCGGGTGCGACGGGCCGGCGCCGCTACTTCCCCTTGGTCTTCCAGAAGATGGCGGCGATCTCCTCGATGGCGTCGAGGAGCTTCTGGGCCACCGCCGGGTCGTTGGTCTGCTTGGCCTGGCCGGCGAGCTTGGTGGCGTTCCAGAACAGCTCGTGGAGGTCCGGGTGCTGCTGCACGTGCTCGGGCTTGAAGTAGTCGGTCCACAGCACCCACAGGTGGTGCTTGACCAGCTCGGCCCGCTGCTCCTTGACGAACAGGCACCGGGCCCGGAACGCCTCGTCGCCCGACGCGTGGTACTTCTCGATGATCTTCTGGACCGACTCCGCCTCGATGCGGGCCTGCGCCGGGTCGTACACGCCGCACGGGACGTCGCAGTGGGCCGATGCCGGGCGCGGCGGCCGGGCCCGATCGGCCAGCTCCAGCAGGCGGACGAGAATGGGCATGGCGATGCTCCTCCTTGGTCGGCGACGCAACGCCGAGTTTCCTACCCGTTGGTTCCTGGCCGCAACAGCCGCCGGGCTGGCCGCCGTCGCCGCCGGCCGCGGCGTGCGCCGGCTGGCGGTGGAGGGCGACAGCATGCGCCCCACCCTTGTCCCCGGGGACCGGCTGGTGGCCGTGCGCTGCCGCCGGCCCCCGCCGGGCGCCCTGGCCGTGCTCGCCGACCCCCGCCTGCCCACCCGCACGCTGGTCAAGCGGGTGGCGGCGGTGGGCCCCGGGGGCGTCACCGTCGAGGGCGACGCCGCCGGCGCCAGCACGGACAGCCGCACCTTCGGCCCGGTGCCGGCGGTGTGGGGCCGGGTGGTGTACCGCTACGGCCCGAGGGAGCGGGCCGGCCGCTTGTGAGGATCGGCTCGGAACCCGAGGTTCCGAGCCGAGTTGGCGGTGCTCCGGCCGGGCGGCGGAGCCGCCGGCCTCCGCCCTGTCAGGGCCGGGCGTTACCATGCCCGCCATGGAGGGGCTCGATCTCGAACGCCTGCTGGCGCCCGGCTACCTGGAGGGCCTCTCCACCCTGCCCATGGAGGAGGTGCGGGCCAAGAAGGCGGAGTGCGGGCGGGCCGAGGGGGCCCTGTCCTACCTGCGCCGGCTGGTGGGCGTGCGCCTCGACATCGTGCGCACCGAGATGGAGCGGCGGGCGGCGGGGGGCACCGGGGAGCTGTCGGAGATCATCGAGCACCTGCCCGAGATCCTGGCCGAGGGCGGCAC
>JBKHXC010000170.1:0-3385 GCA_046566225.1 Acidimicrobiia bacterium | reverse complement strand
GCCGACGTGCTCGTGGTCGACGACGGCAGCCCCGACGGCACCGCCGACCTGGCAGAGGCGGTGGGCCGGGACGCGGGACGGGTCACGGTGATGCGCCGGAGCGGGCCACGGGGCTTCGGCGCCGCCTGCCGGGCCGGCTTCGGGTGGGCGGTGGCCGGCGGCTACGACGTGGTCGTGGGCATGGACGCCGACCTCTCCCACGACCCCGCCGCCCTGCCCTTGCTGCTGGCGGCGGTGGAGGAGGGCGCCGACCTGGTGGTCGGCTCCCGCTACGTCCCCGGCGGGGCCATCCCCGACTGGCCCGTCCACCGCCGGGCCCTGTCGCGCTGGGGCAACCGGTACGCCACCGCCCTCCTCCGCCTCCCGGTCTCCGACGCCACCTCCGGCTACCGGGCCTACCGGTCGTCGATGCTGCGCCGCATCAGCCTCGACCACCAGCGGGCCAACGGCTACGGCTTCCTCATCGAGATGGTCTACCGGGTCGCCCAGCAGGGCGGGACCGTCGTCGAGGTGCCCATCGTCTTCGTCGACCGCCAGCGGGACGGCTCGAAGATGTCGGGGCGGATCGTGGTCGAGGCCATGGTGCTGGTCACCCTCTGGGGCCTGCGCGACCTGGCCCGCCGCCTCTCGCCCCGCCGGAGCACGATCCGGCTCGACCGGACGGGGTGAGCGACGCGGGACGAATGACGTCGGAGCCCTAGCCGGTGGGCCGGGCCAGGTCGCCGACGTGGCCGGCGGTGGCCCTCACCAGGGCCTCGGGGGCGACGGGGAAGTTCACCGACGGGGTGCCCGCCGCCGCCCAGACCTCGTCGTGGAGGAGCAGGTCGGCGTCCACGAACACCCGGAGGGGCTCGCGGTGGCCGAAGGGCGGGACGCCCCCCACGGGGAAGCCGGTCGCCTCCCGCACCGTGTCGGCGTCCTCCCGCCACGCCCGCTCCCCGCCGGCGGCCGCCGCCAGCTTGGCCTCGTCGAGCTGGTTGGCGCCGCTCACCAGGGCCACGACCACCTCCCCGTCGACGCAGAACACCAGCGTCTTGACGATCTGGGCGAGGTCGACGCCGATGGCGAGGGCGGCGTCGACCGCCGTGCGGGTGCCGTCGGGGAACTCCCGGGGCCGCACCTCGACGCCCAGCAGGCTCCCCGCTTCGACCACGGCCCTGACGTTGCGGTGCATCGCCACCTCCCCGGTCCGGACCCGCCACCCTGCCACAATCGGTTCGTGCCCGCGCGCACCGGGGAGCCGGCGATCCTCCACGTCGACATGGACGCCTTCTACGCGTCGGTGGAGGTGCTGCGGGACCCGTCGCTGGCCGGCCGGCCGGTGATCGTGGGCGGCGCCGGCGACCGCGGCGTGGTGGCCTCCTGCTCCTACGAGGCCCGGGCCCACGGGGTCTCCTCGGCCATGCCGTCGGCCCGGGCGCGCCGGCTGTGCCCGGGGGCGGTGTTCGTGCACGGCGACCTGTCGCGCTACGCCGACTACAGCCGGCGCATCCACGAGGTGTTCGCCTCCTACACCCCCCTGGTGGAGGGGATCTCCCTCGACGAGGCCTTCCTCGACGTGGCCGGGGCCCGGCGCCTGTTCGGCTCCGGCCCCCAGATCGCCGCCGCCGTCCGCCGGCAAGTCGCCGACGAGGTGGGCCTGGGCTGCTCGGTGGGCGTGGCTCACTCCAAGCTGCTGGCCAAGCTGGCCTCCAAGCGGGCCAAGCCCCGGGCGTCGCCCGCCGGCGTGGTGCCCGGGCCCGGCGTGGTCGTTGTGCGCCCGGGCGAGGAGCTGGCCTTCCTCCACCCGCTGCCGGTGTCGGCCCTGTGGGGGGTGGGGCCCCGCACGGCGCAGCGGCTGGAGGGGCGGGGCGTCCGCACCGTCGGCGAGCTGGCCGCCGTCCCCCGCGCCACCGTGGTGGAGTGGCTGGGTACGGCCGCCGGCGCCCAGCTGTGGGACCTGGCCTGGGCGCGGGACCCCCGCCCGGTCGTGCCGTCCCGGCCCCCGAAGTCGGTGGGGCACGAGGAGACCTTCACCGTGGACCTCGGCGACCGTCGCGACCTCCACCGGGAGGTGGTGCGCCAGGCCGACGCGGTGGCGGCGCGGCTGCGCGCCGCCGGGCTGGCGGGGCGGACGGTGACGGTCAAGGTCCGGTACAACGACTTCGCCACCCTCACCCGGTCGCGGACCCTCCCCGAGGCGGTGGACACGGCTCCGGAGGTGGCCCGCGCCGCCGGGGCCCTGCTCGACGGCGTCGACCCCCGCGCCGGCGTGCGCCTGCTCGGGGTCAGCGTGGCCAACCTGGCCCGGGGCGCCGCCCGCCAGCTGGCGCTGGGGGGCGCCGGCCCCGGGTGGGGCGAGGCGTCGGAGGCGGTGGACGGCGTGCGGGCCCGGTTCGGTCCCCGGGCCGTCGGCCCGGCGGCGCTGCTGGGCGAGAAGGGCCTGGGCGTGCGCCGCCCGGGCGACCAGCAGTGGGGGCCGGGGGGCGGTTCGGCCCGCTGATCCCGGCGCCCGCGTCGCGTTGTCCACGTGGTCGGGCGTGCGCGAAGATGGAGGACCGTCGTGCACCAGAAGGAAGCAGGAGGGTCGGCGAGTTGCCGCTTTCGGAAGAAGAGCAGCGGATCCTCCACGAGATCGAGCGCAGCTTCTACGAGCACGATCCCGACTTCGCCAAGGGCGTCAGCGAGACCACCCTGTACCGCCACGCCGGGCGGAACTGCAAGTGGGCCGCCCTCGGCTTCGTGGCCGGCCTGGTGCTGCTGCTGGCCTCGTTCGCCTCGAGCCGCGTCCTGGGCGCGATCGGCTTCCTGCTGATGCTGGGCTCGACCCTGGTCTTCGAGCGGAACTTCCGCAAGATGGGCCGGGCCGGGTGGGAGGAGCTCACCCAGACGGTGCGGGAGCGGGGCTTCCCCAACGTGCTGGGCGACACCCGCAAGCGCCTGGGCCAGCGCTTCAAGAAGGACGACGACCCCAGCTAGGGCGTCGACCTCATTCGTTCGCTTCGCTCACTCCATTCGGTCGAGTTGGATGGTGCTCCGGCGGGCGAGCGGAGCTCGCGCCGCCTCCGCCCTGTCCTCTCCCGGTGTCCGCAGCCGGAGAGGCCGCCTGCGGCGGCGAGGGCGGCCACGGACCTTTGCCGCTGGGAACGCGGCCGGGCGTTCCCGGCGGGGGCCGGAGCAGCGGTCTCGGGTCGAGCAGCCACGCCGCCCGCCGGCGCCGGGTGGCGGCGGCGAGCACGCTGCGCTCGACCGTGGCGGCGTCGGCCACCGCCGCCCGGGCCGCCTCGGGGGGGAGGGGGCCGGGCCCGTAGCTGGCCGCCGCCGCCTCGGACGCCAGGCTGGCCAGGGCCGCCGCGGCGTGGGCGGGCAGGGCGGCAGCGGGGGCGGCCCGGCGGGCGTGCTCGTC
>JBKHXC010000169.1:0-3765 GCA_046566225.1 Acidimicrobiia bacterium | reverse complement strand
ATGGAGGTCGACGTCCCCTTCGGGCTCGTCGCCCGGGCCCTCGAGCCGCTGGGCGGACGACCGCTCGTGTCCGGCGGAGCCGACGCCGGCGAGGCGCGCGCCGCCGTGCTGCAGCGTGTCCGGGGATGGATCGAGGCGGCGGCCATGGACGCTCCGGTGGTCGTTCTGCTCGACGACCTGCACTGGGCCGACGCCGACTCGCTCGATGTCGTGTCGTTCGTCGCTCGAGCCCTCGGCGGCTCCCGCGTCGCCCTGGTGGCGGCCATGCGCCCGTTGCCGGCGAGCGCCCGCCGCACCGCCGACGAGCTGGTCGGCGACGGCGTGGCCACCAGCACCACGCTGCGCCCCCTCAGCCGGGCCGGATCCGACCACCTGCTGGCCGTGCTCCTCGAGGAGCGGCCGTCGGGGCCGATCGCCGAAGGCGCATGGGAGTTCGCCCGGGGGAACCCCTACCTGGTCGAGCAGGCGGCCTGGCTGGTGCGCGCCCACGGCGCCCTTCCCCGGTCCCACGACCACGGCCGCCTCCCCGATGTCCTCCTCCTCTCCAGGCTGGCCGGCCTGCCCGACGTCGCCCGTCGGTGCGCGCAGGCCGCCGCCGTCCTGGGCGTGCGGTTCCGGGTTTCCCTGGTGCCCGGCGTGGCCGCCGTGGAGGCCGAGGCCGCCGACGACGCCCTCGACGCGCTGGTCGAGGCCGGGCTCGTGCGCCCGGCCGGTGCCGGCTGGGCGGAGTTCGCCCACG
Organism: Acidimicrobiia bacterium; assembly: GCA_046566225.1. Classification (GTDB taxonomy): domain Bacteria; phylum Actinomycetota; class Acidimicrobiia; order Acidimicrobiales; genus DATLFN01. The sequence goes on along the minus strand of JBKHXC010000169.1, from coordinate 3,026 downwards.
CCCTGGTCCGCCAGGCGGTCTACGACGACCTCCTCCCCGGTCGTCGCACCACCCTGCACCGACGGGCGTTCGAGCGGCTCTCCGGCCTGGGCAAGGTCTCGCCCGCCGCCCGGCACGCGGTGGCGGCCGACCTGCTCGGCGACCCACGGGCGGTGGCGGTGGTGGAGGCGGCTGGGCGCTCGGCGCTCGGCGCCGGGGCCGTGCTGGCCGCCGTCGAGCTGTTCCGGGAGGCGATCGCCCTGGGCGGCGCCTCCGCCCCCCGCTCGCTCCACCTGCTCGCCGGCGAGGCCCTCCTGGCTGCCGGGCTCCCGAGCGAGGCGGCCGCCAGCCTTCGCGCCGCCCTGGACGACCCGGGGGCGGGCGCGGCCGAGCGGGTCCCCGCCTACCGGTCCCTGGCGCTGGCGCTGGCCTACGCCGGGGACCTGGTGGGCTCCGGGGAGGTGAGCGACCGGGCCCTGGCCCTCGCCCGGCAGGAGGCGCCGGGGGAGGCCTCCCGGCTGCTGGTCGACCGCCTCCACGTCGTCTGGCAGGCCGAGGGACCGCGCGGTGCGCTGCGGCTCCTCGACGAGCTCGCCGGCAGCGCGCCGCTCCCCACCGACGACGCCTTCGAGGCCGCCAGGCTCTTCATCACCTACTGCGGCACCGGCGATCCCGGAGTGGCGCCCGCCCTGGCCCGCCTGGCCGACGAGCCTGCCGGCTGCCTGGTGTCTCCGTTCGAGCCCAGGCTCGTCCGCGCCTGCGTCCTGCGCTGGGAGGAGAGGTTCGACGACGACGACCGGGTGCTCGACGCCGCCGAGGTCGCCGCCCGGGAAAAGGGCACCTTGCGGGCCCTGTTCGCCCTCACCCTGGCTCGCTGCGACAACCGCATCCTGCGGGGGCGCCCCGGCGAGGCGCTGGCCCTGCTGGCGGGCGTGGCGCGCGACCTGCCGATCGAGCCGCTGATGGCTCCGGCCGTGGCCACCGCGGAGGCCGACGCCCTCACCCACCTGGGGCGCCTGGACGAGGCGGCCGCCCGCCTGGACGGCGTCGGGGGCGCCGACGCCATGTGGCTGGTCGCGGTCGTCCGCCGGTCGGTGCGGGCCCGGCTCCTGCTGGAGCGGGCCCGGGTCGTCGATGCGTCCGACCAGTACCGGGAGCTGGAGGAGGTCGTGCGCCGCCTCGGCGTCGACGCGCCCCTCGTCTGCCGGTGGGCCAGCGGGGCGGTCGCCGCCCACCAGGCGGCCGGGAGGCTGGACGACGTCGGCCGGGTCTGCGCGTGGCTGGAGGCGCGGGGCGAGCCGCACCGGAGCTGGCCGCGGATGATCGCGCTGGCCGGGCGGGCGGGGATGGCGGCTGCCGGTGGCCACGCCGGCCTGGCCGAGGACCTGTACCGGCAGGCCGTGTCCGTCGACTCGCCGATGCCCCTGGAGCGGGCCGGGGTCGTGATGGCGTACGCCGAGTGGCTGCGATCGGCGGGCCGGTTGGCCGAGGCCCGACCGTGGTTCGCCCAGGTGCTGGGCATCGCCGAGGATGCCGGCGCGGGAGCGCTGGCGGCGAGGGCGGGCGCCCGCCTGCGGGCGTCAGGGGGGCGGAGGCCGGGGCGCAGAAGCGCTCCGGGCGAGCTGAGCAGCCAGGAGCGGCGGGTGGCGGCGCTGGCCGCCGAGGGGCTCACCACGGCCGAGATCGCCGCCCGGCTGTTCGTGTCGCCGAAGACGGTGGAGAGCCACCTGGGGAGCGTCTACGCCAAGCTGGGGGTCGGCTCCAAGCGGGAGTTGCGGGGCCGGCGGTTCCCGGCGCCGGAGCCCCCGGCGTAGCGCCCCCCGCTGGCCGGGTTGGGAATCAGGGGGTTTCCCCGATGCTTCCTCGCCGGCGTCGCGCAACGCTGGCACCCGTGCCCGGTCCGCCCATCGACGACCTCGGGGAGGGCGGCCCGGGCCGCGACGTGGCCCTGACGGTCCGGGCCCGCGTCCGGGCTGACGGCCGGGTCACCGGCTCGGTCGCCAGGCAGGGCGGGGCGGCGGTGGCCTTCGAGGGCTGGCTCGAGCTGCTCGCCGCCCTCGACGACCTCCTCGGCGTGGTGGCGGAGGAGCGGGGCACGGATCGTCCGGCCACGGGGGGCGGGTGAGGGCCGCCGGCGGCGGGCACCGCCGGGCCGGCCCCCTCACACGCCGAGGTGGGCCCGCGGGTTGCCGTCCATGGCCGTCGCCAGGGCCTCCACCGCCTGCCGCTCGCCGGCCGAGAGGTGCCGGGGGACGGCCACCTCGACGGTGACGAGCAGGTCCCCGCGCCGCCCCCCGGGGCCGGGGACGCCGTGGCCCCGTACCCGCAGCGTGCGCCCCGACGGCGTGCCCGGCGGGATGCGCACGGTCACCGGCCCGCCGTCGAGGGTGGGGACCTTGACCTCGGCGCCGAGCGCCGCCTCGGGATAGGTCACGGGGACGCTGACGGTGAGGTCGCGCCCCGACCGCCCGAACACGGGGTGGTCGCCGACGCGAACGGTCACGAACAGGTCGCCGGGCGGCCCACCGTGGCGGCCGGCCTCGCCCCGTCCCGGGAGCCGGACGACCTGGCCGTCCTGCACGCCGGCGGGGATGCGGACGCGCACCCGCCGGGGCCGGCGCTCGGCCCCCCGCCCACCGCACGCCGGGCAGGGGTCGGCGACCACCCGGCCCCGGCCCGCGCAGGCCGGGCAGGGCCGGCTCATGGAGAACAACCCCTGGCTCTCGGCCACGACGCCGGAGCCGCCACAGGTCGTGCACGTGGCCGGCGTCGTGCCCGGGCGAGCGCCGCTGCCCCCGCAGGCGGCGCAGGCCACGTCGCTGGTCACCTGGACCTCGGCGGTGGCCCCGAACACCGCCTGCTCGAAGCCCAGGCGCAGCTCGGCCTCCAGGTCGCGGCCCCGGCGTGGCCCCGCGGGCCGGGACCGGCGGCCCCGGCCGAACACGTCGCCGAACAGGTCGCCCAGGTCGAAGCCGATCCCCTCCGGGTCGCCGGTGGGGTAGGTGTGGGCCCGGCCGGCGCCGCCCGGCCCGAAGGCGGCGGCGGGG
>JBKHXC010000168.1:0-2810 GCA_046566225.1 Acidimicrobiia bacterium | reverse complement strand
CGCCAGCGCCGGCACGGCGACTCCCGCCAGGCGCCCCGGCGGGGGTGGTCCCGGGGGAGCGGCCGCCCGCCGGGCCCCGGCGCGCAGGGGGGGCGGCGCGGTGATCACCGGGGGCCCGCCGTGGTGTGCACGGGCCGCAGCCTGCCACGGGGGCGGGGCAGGACCGGGTGCGCCGGCGGGCGGGGCCGGCGTCGCCCGTTGCCACCGGCGGGGGCGCGCGGCCGGGGCGGGGCGCCGGCTGGGGGAGCGGCCGGGGCCGTCGCGGGCCGGGCGGCCGCAGCCTGCGGCGGTAGCTTGCCGGCCATGGACCTCGCCCCCCGGGCGACGATTCGTCGAGCGCGAGGGGCGGGGCCCGGCCGCTCCGAGGCCGCCGACCGGCGCCCCCCGCCCGGCCGGGCCGAGCCGCCGTGGGCCCTGGCCGGGGCGGCGGCGGTCGTGGTGGCCGGCGTCGTCCTGCGCTTCGGGGCGACGGGCGCCCTGTGGCTGGACGAGGCGCTGGCCGTCAACATCGCCCGCCTCCCCCTGTCCGATCTCCCCGAGGCCCTGCGCCACGACGGGGCGCCGCCGCTTTACTACCTGCTGCTCCACGGCTGGACCGCGGTGTTCGGCGACGGCGTGCTGGCCGCCCGCTCGCTGTCGGGGGTGCTCGGCGTCGCCACCCTGCCGCTGGCGTGGGCCGCCGGGCGGCGCCTGGGCGGCCGGCCGGCGGCCGGGGCGGCGCTGCTCCTGGTGGCGTCGTCGCCCTTCGCCGTGCGCTACGCCACCGAGGCGCGCATGTACGCCCTGGTGATCCTGCTCGTCCTGGCCGGGCACCTGGCCGTGGTGCGGGCCCTCGAGGATCCGTCGCTTCGCCGGCTGGCGGCCGTGTCGGCGGCCACCGGGCTCCTGGTGCTCACCCACTACTGGGGCCTGTTCGTGGCCGCGGCGGTGACGGCGTGGCTGGCCCTGGATGCCCGCCGCCCCGGCGCCGGCGCCCGGCCCGCCCGGCGCACTCTGGCCTCGGTGGCGGTGGGCGTCGCCGCCCTGGCGCCGTGGCTGCCCGTCCTGGCCTACCAGACCCGCCACACCGGCACGCCGTGGGCCGTCCCCCCGGGGGTGTTCGAGCTGCGGGACGCCCTGGTGGACTTCGCCGGGGGCTACACCCGGGCCGGCACCGCCCTGGTGCTGGTGCTGGTGGCGCTGGTGGCGCTGGCCCTGCTCGGCCGGCCCACCGGGCGGCGCCGGGTGGAGCTCGGCGGCCCCGGGCAGCCGGGCGCCCGCCCCCTCGCCTTCGTGGCCGCTGCCACGCTGGGCGCCGCCTTCGCGGTGGCCCAGCTCACGGGGAGCGCCTTCACCTCCCGCTACGCGTCGGTGGCGCTGCCGCCGTTCCTCCTGCTGGCCGGCCTGGGCGCCACGGCGCTGTGGAGCGCCACGGCCCGGCGGGGGGCGCTGGCCCTCGCCGTGGCGCTGGGGCTGGTCGGCGCCGTGGACCACGTGGGCGACCGCCGCACCCAGGCCGACCAGGTGGCCGGGGCCATCCGGCGGCTGGCGGAGCCGGGCGACGTGGTGGCCTACTGCCCCGACCAGCTGGGCCCGGCGGTGAGCCGGCTGCTCCCACCGGCCATCCGGCAGGTGACCTATCCGGACCTCGCCCCCCCGCAGCGGGTCGACTGGGCCGACTACGCCGCCCGGGTCCGGGCGTCGCCGCCCAGGCGCTTCGCGGCCCGGCTGCTCGCCATGGCCGGACCGGGCGGCGACGTGTTCGTGGTGTGGGGCGGCGGGTACCGCACGCTGGGTCGCCGCTGCGAGGCCCTGGTCGCCGGGCTCGACACCAGGCGGGCCGAGGTGGTGGTCGTCCGCCCCGACGGGAGGGCGTTCGAGCGGATGACCCTCGTGCGCTTCCCGAGCCGAGCCGGGGCCGCCCCGGCCTCCGGACGGTGAGGGAGCCGGTTTCCCCGCCGCCGGCCCGGTGTGCGAGGCTGGTCCGGCCGGGGGTGGCGACCGCACGTGACGGCCGGCTGCGAGGCCATGACGGGAGGACCATGCCCGACCCTTCGGACGACGACGACCTGCACGATCCCGCCCCCTCGGCGGCGCTCGAGGAGCCCGGGGGCGGGGGGGCCGACCGCATCGTCGTCATCGGGGCCGGCCCCGCCGGCCTCACCGCCGCCTCCGAGCTGAGCCGCCGCGGCCGCCCGGCGGTGGTCCTCGAGGGCGACTCGGTGGTCGGGGGCATCAGCCGGACCGAGCAGCGCGACGGGTGGCGGTTCGACATCGGCGGCCACCGCTTCTTCACCAAGGTCAAGGCGGTGGAGGACGTGTGGCGGGAGATCCTCCCCGACTCCGACTTCCTGGTGCGGCCCCGCCTGAGCCGCATCTTCTACCGGGGCAAGCTGTTCGACTACCCGCTCAAGCCGGTCAACGCCCTCAAGGGGCTGGGCCCGGTCGAGGCCCTGCGGTGCGTGCTGTCCTACGCCTGGGCCCGCCTGCGGCCCCCCGCCGACCAGACCAGCTTCGAGGGCTGGACAACCGCCCGCTTCGGCCGCCGCCTCTACCGGATCTTCTTCAAGACCTACACCGAGAAGGTGTGGGGCGTGCCCGCCACCGAGATCAAGGCCGACTGGGCGGCCCAGCGCATCAAGAACCTGTCGCTGATGAAGGCGGTGGCCAACGCGGTGCTGCCCCGGCGCAACCAGACCGAGATCACCACCCTGATCGAGGAGTTCCGCTATCCCAAGTACGGGCCGGGGATGATGTGGGAGCGGGCCCGGGAGCTGGTGGAGGCCCAGGGCAGCAAGGTGATCATGGAGACCCGGGTGACGCGGGTCCAC
>JBKHXC010000167.1:0-2027 GCA_046566225.1 Acidimicrobiia bacterium | reverse complement strand
TGGTGGTGGACGTGGAGCTCCGGCGCCGCCTGGCCCGCCAGGGGCTGGCCGACGTCAACGCCTCCCACGCCAGCTGGGACAAGGCCCTGGCCGGCGTCTACCGCTTCCTGTGCGACCCCGAAGGGGTGGGCTGACCGCCGGCGGGTCGCGCCGCCGGCGCCGCTGACCTCGGTCAGCCGGTGGGTGCCGGCGCGGGAACGGTGATCGGCGGCGGCGGACCGGTGGGCGCGGCCGGGGGAACGGTCTCGCCGGTCGGGATCGAGGCTTCGCCCACGACCACCGGGATGCCCACCTCGGCGATCGCCGCCCCGGTGGCCGGGTCGACGGCGGTCACGACCACCGACGTCGTGCCGGGCCGTTCGCCGCGCAGCTCGCCGTGGCGGGTGCCCAGCCCCGGCGGCTGGAAGCTCGTGTCGACGGTGACGATGGCGGGGTCCCGGCTCGCCCACTCGTAGCGGTAGCGGTCCTGGTCGGCCACCACGGAGCACGAGGGGGCTTCGAGCAGGTTGACGTTGACGCCGTAGGCGGCGCGCGGGCCCGGGATCTCGACGGGCGAGGCTCCCGGGTCGAGGACCAGGGTCCCGCCGGCTGCGTCGCACGAGGGCAGGCGGCGGAAGGCCTCCAGGCGGGCGTTGGAGAGGCGGAGGCGTCCCGTGCCCGGCGCGGGCTCGCTCACCTCGAAGTCGCCGACGAAGGGCGTGCCGAGCGGCCGGCGGAAGAAGTCGCCCCGGTAGGTGATCCACTCGCCGTCCACCCGCCCGTCGTAGGTGCGGATCTCGTCCGACCACCAGTCCCGCCCGTCGGACGAGAAGTAGACGAACAGCCGCATCTCCACGCCGTGCTCGCGCCAGGTGAGCTCGAGCGTCGTGTACTCCTTCGGGATGCCGGGGTCGCTGTGCACCTGGACGGGTGCGGCGGTGGCGAACCGCAGGCCGCCGGCGTCGATGGCGACGGCGTCGGCGCTGAGCGACACCTGGCGCGTCTCCACCTGGAAGGCGGCCGGCACCGCCGTGGTCGTGGTGGGTGCCGCCCCGTCCGTCTCGTCGGCCGGGCCGGTCCGCACCCGCTGGGAATCGCCGCCGCTGACCACGACGGCGGCGAGGACCGCTGCCACGACGGCGGCCGCCGCCAGCACGAGGCGCCCGTTGGACCGGTTGGGCCGCGTGCCGACCGGGCGCAGCTCGGTCCAGTCGGCGGGCGGCACCGGCGTGGCCTCCGCCTGCTCCCGGAACAGGGAGGCGAGCCGGGCCTCCAGCTCGTCGTGCGTCGTCGTCATCGCTCGATCACCCTCTCCAGCCTGGCCAGCGCCCTGGCCGCCAGGGACTTCACGGTGCCGTTCCTGCACCCCAGGGCGGCGCCGATCTCCGCCTCCGACAAGCCGCCGTAGTACCGGAGGACGATCACCGCCCGTTGCCGGAAGGGCAGGGCGGCGACGGCGTCGGCCAGCTCGTCGGCCGGGAGCTCGACGCTGGTCGAGCCGGCGAGGAGGGGGAGCTTGGCCTCCCGCACCCGCCCGCGCCGGCGCCAGTTGTGGCACCGGTTGACGAGCGTCGTGCGCAGGTACGCCTCGGGGTTCGTCGCCCGGCCCCACGAGGCGTACATCTGGGTGAAGGCGTCCTGGGCCAGCTCCTCGGCGGCCGAGGGGTCCTGCGTCAGCAGGGCGGCGAGGCGGACGGCGCCCGGCCACGACCGCCCGAAGAACGCCTCGAACGTCTCCGGCCCCGGTGCGGTGGCCCCGAGGGCGGGCTCGGCCGGCGCGTGCGCTCCCACACCCTGTTCGACACCGCTCGACCACGGCCGGTTCCGCACCGGTCCACTTTCCCGCCTCCACCGGGCGGGGGCGCCCGGTGGCGCCTACTTCTCGATCGGCGCTCGGACGAGGTTGCCCCACTCGGTCCAGGACCCGTCGTAGTTGCGGACCGTCGGGTAGCCGAGGAGGTGGTGGAGGACGAACCACGTGTGGCTGGAGCGCTCGCCGATGCGGCAGTACACGATCACGTCGTCGTCCTCGGCCAGGCCCTGCTCGT
>JBKHXC010000166.1:0-12547 GCA_046566225.1 Acidimicrobiia bacterium | reverse complement strand
ACCGGCCCGGAGGCGGTCCCGCCGCCGCCCAGGCGCTCCTTGGACGAGCGGATCCTGGACAGGTTGACGCCGGCCCCCGAGCCCCCCTTGAAGATGATCCCCTCCTCGACGTACCAGTTGAGGATCTCGTTCATGGAGTCGCCCACGGAGAGGATGAAGCAGGCCGACGCCTGCTGCGGGACGCCCGGCACGCCGATGTTGAACCACACCGGCGAGTTGAACGCCGCCTTCTGGGTGAGGACCAGGTGCTTGAGCTCGGCGTTGAACGCCTCGGCCTCGGCCCGGTCGACGAAGTAGCCGTCCTTGACGCCCCACTCGGTGATCGTGTCGGCCACCCGGTCGATCACCTGGCGCAGCGACCACTCCCGCTGCGGGGTCCCCGGGTTCCCGCGGAAGTACTTCTGGGCCAGGATGTTGGTGGCGTTCACGCTCCACGTGGACGGCACCTCGACGCCGAGCTGCTCGAAGGCGACCGAGCCGTCCAGGAAGTTGGTGATCCGGGCGTCCCTGCGCTCCCAGGTGACCTCGTCGTAGGGGTGGGTCCCCTCGGTGGTGAAGTGCCGGCGGATGCCGATTCCCATGCGCTCGGGCGCCATGGCCATGGGTGAGCCCTCCTGTCGTTCGGGTCGAGGTCGGCCGCCCGGCTGACGGCCTGCCCACCGCGCCGTTCCCTCCCAGGGACACAACATATTGTGGTCAGCGGCGGTCGGGCTACGAGATGCGGTGTCCATTACAGCACTGAAATTACACCCGTGTCAACGGTGACGACGTCGCGAAACCCCAGGTGAGGGGCCAATCGCCGAAATCCCCAGCCCGGCTGCGGTGCCGGGGTCGACAGGGCCGGCCGACCGGCGGGCGGGCGGTGGCCGGGCCGGCGGTGGCCGAGCCGTCGCCCCGCCCGTGCCCGGCTGCCATGCTGGCGGCATGCGCGCCGCTGGCCCCAAGGCGGAGCTCCACGCCTACCTCCGGGCGGCCCGCCAGGCGCTGGTCGGCAAGCTGGAGGGCCTGTCGGAGTACGACGCGCGCCGCCCGCTGGTCCCCACCGGCACGAACCTCCTGGGCCTGGTCAAGCACCTGGCGGGCGTCGAGGCCGGCTACCTCGGCGACGCCTTCGGGCGGCCGTTCCCGGAGCCGCTGGCCTGGCTCGACGGCGACGCCGAGCCCAACGCCGACATGTGGGCGACCCCCGACGAGTCGAGGGACGACGTCGTCGCCCTCTTCCACCGGGTCGGCGCCCATGCCGACGCCACGATCGACGCCCTGGCGCTCGACGCGCCGGGCATCGTGCCGTGGTGGCCGGACGACCGGCGGGAGGTGACCCTCCACACCGTGCTGGTCCACGTGGTCGCCGAGGCGCACCGGCACGCCGGGCACGCCGACATCGTGCGCGAGCTCGTCGACGGGACGGTCGGCCTCCGCCACCCGGGCGACAACATGGCGCCCGGGGATCGGGCGTGGTGGAGGGGCCACCGGGACCGGCTCGAGGAGGCGGCGCGTGACGCCGGGCGCCGGGCGCCGCGGTCGGGCGCCGGGTAGGGACACAACCGGCTCAGCGGACGCGAACTGAACCAGGCGACGAACCGGTTGACTTGGCCGCCTCCGTGGTGCAAGTTGAGGCGTGCGCCGGCCCGAACGGCCGGGCGGCAAGGGGGGAGGAGCGCCATGGCCCAGCCGGGCAAGTCCGTCGGTGCCTCGAAGTCGTCCTCGGGCGGTCGCAAGCGGCGCTCGACGAAGCGGTCGGAGGCGCCCCGCCAGCCGGGCGAGCGGGCGCCCGCCGTCCTCTACGCCCAGGCGTCGCCCCGCTCGGTCGGCGGCGTGTCGCTGTTCGACTACGCCCAGCCCGTGACCCAGGACATCGTTCCCGCCTTCGCCTCCGATGAGGCGACGGTCGCCAGCGCCGTCGCCCGCCTGCGCTCGGCCGGCTTCGACGTGCTCCAGGTGTCGCCGCTCACCATCAACATCGCCGGGCCGCCGTCGCTCTACGAGCAGGTCTTCTCCACGACCCTGGTCACCGAGGAGCGGCCGGTGGTGAAGCAGGGGGGCCGGGAGGACACGGCCACCTTCTACGACACGACCGACACGGAGACGGCCGGCCTCATCGACCCGTCGCGCAGCTCGCTGGCCGACGTGCTGGAGGGCGTCGCCATCGAGGAGCCGGTCTACTTCCACGCCCCCAACGCCCTGGCACCGCTCAAGAGCTACCACCACCTCCGGGTGCCGGGCGACGTGTCGCTCGCCTGCAACGCCGACAAGGCGCACCGGGGAGGGACCACGGGGAGGAACATCAAGCTGGTGATGGTCGACTCGGGGTGGGAGCCGCACCCCTACTTCGTCCAGCGGGGCTACCGGTACTCGCCCACCATCCTGGGCCCGGCGGCCGCCAACGCCGGGGTGGACGAGAACGGCCACGGCACCGGCGAGTCGGCCAACGCCTTCGCCACCGCCCCGGACGTCGACTTCACCATGGTGAAGATCAACTTCGTCAACAGCACGGGGGCGTTCAACGCCGCCGTGGCCCTCAACCCCCACGTCATCAGCTGCAGCTGGGGCTCGAGCGTGCCCAACGGCCCCCTCAGCGCCGCCAACCAGGCGCTGGCGGCGGCGGTGGCGGCGGCGGTGGCGGCGGGCATCGTCGTGGTGTTCTCCGCCGGCAACGGGCAGTGGGGGTTCCCGGGCCAGCACCCCGACGTGGTCTCCGCCGGCGGCACCTTCATGAACCTCGACGGCAGCATCCGGGCCACCCAGTACACCAGCGGCTTCGCCAGCAACGTGTACCCGGGCCGCAACGTGCCCGACCTGTCGGGGCTGGTGGGCGACCCGCCGGGCGCCGCTTACATCATGCTGCCCATCCCCTCCGGCTGCCAGATCGACGTCGGCCGGGCGGGCGGCACCCACCCCAACGGCGACGAGACGGCCGCCGACGACGGGTGGGCGGCGTTCAGCGGGACGTCGGCCGCCGCCCCCCAGATCGCCGGCGTGGTGGCGCTCATGCGCCAGGCCTGCCCGTCGCTGACCCCGGCCGCCATCCGCCAGATCCTCATGGCCACGGCGCGCGACGTCACCACCGGCACCAACGCCATGGGCAACGCCGCCGTCGCCGGCTACGACCTGGCCACCGGCGCCGGGCTGGTGGACGCCAACAAGGCGGTGCTGAGCGCCAAGGTCCGCTGCCTCGGCCCCATCCGGCCGATCCGCCCGGTCCAGCCCGTGGTGCCCATCACCCCCGTGCGGCCCGTGCAGCCGGCCCAGCCGGTGGCGCCGGTCCAGCCCATCTCGCCGGTGGAGCCGGTGCGGCCCGTCCAACCGGTCCGGCCCATCGAGCCCGTCATCCTGCCCGGCCCCGAGGGGGCCATCCCGGCCGAGGGAGCGGGGCCGGAGGCGGGCGGGCTGCCGGGCCTGTCCGCCGAGGACGTCGCCGAGCTCGAGCGCATGATCATCGAGTCGGGCGACGACCCGGGGCTCCCGTGAGAGCGATCGCCCGGCAACCGCAGGCCGCTCGCCGCGCCGGTCGCCCCCCAGGGGCGGCGGAGGATCGGTGAGGGGGCTCGGCTCGGGACCGCAGGTGCCGAGCCGAGCCCGCCGTCCGCCGGCCGACGCGGCGCCCGCCGTGGCCGGGGCGCCGAGGGTGCTGCTCGTCAGCATGCCCTTCGGCGCCCTGGAACGGCCCAGCCTGGGCCTCGGCCTCCTCGCCGCCCGGCTGGCCCGGGACGGCGTGGACTGCGACACCCGCTACCTGGGCTTCACCTTCGCCGAGTTCGCCGGCGTCGCCGACTACCTCTGGGTCGCCGGCGGGCTGCCGTACACCGCCTTCGCCGGCGACTGGGCCTTCACCGCCTCCCTGTACGGCCCCCGGCCCGTCGCCGACACCGCCTACGTCGACGAGGTGCTGCGGGGCGAGTGGAGGCTCGACGACGACGCCGTGCGCCGGCTGCTGCGCCTCCGCGCCTACTGCGAGCCCTTCCTCGACCACTGCCTGCGGGCCGTGCCGTGGGACCGCTACGGCGTCGTCGGCTTCACGTCCACCTTCGAGCAGAACATCGCCTCGCTGGCCCTCGCCCGCCGGGTCAAGCACGCCCACCCCCGGGTGACGGTCGTGTTCGGCGGCGCCAACTGGGAGGGCCCGATGGGCGAGGAGCTGCACCGGCGCTTCCCGTTCGTCGACGTGGTCTGCTCGGGCGAGGCGGACGAGTCCTTCCCCGCCCTGGTGGGCGCCCTCGCCGCCGGGCGGCGCAACCTGGGCGCCGTCCCCGGCCTGGTGTGGCGGGACGGCGCCGCCACGCGCGTCAACGGCCCGGCCCGCCCCGTCGAGGACCTCGACGCCCTGCCCGTGCCCGACTTCGACCCCTACTTCCGGGCGCTGGAGGCCAGCCCGGCCGGCGGCTCGCTGGCCCCGTCGCTGCTGGTCGAGACGGCTCGCGGCTGCTGGTGGGGCGCCCGCTCCCACTGCACCTTCTGCGGCCTCAACGGGGGCGCCATGGGGTTCCGCAGCAAGAGCGCGGGCCGCGCCCTGGCCGAGGTCCGCGCCCTGGCCGAGCGCCACGGCATAGGCCGGGTCAACGTCACCGACAACATCCTGGACATGCGGTACTTCCGCACCCTGCTCCCGATGCTGGCCGGCGAGGGGCTCGGCGTCCGCCTGTTCTACGAGGTGAAGGCCAACCTCACCCACGCCCAGGTCCGCCAGCTGGCCCTGGCCGGGGTGGAGGAGGTGCAGCCCGGCATCGAGAGCATGAGCGACCACGTCCTCGCGCTCATGCGCAAGGGGACCACCGCCCTGCGCAACCTCCAGCTGCTGAAGTGGTGCCGGGAGTTCGGCATCCGGGCCGACTGGAACGTGCTGTACGGGTTCCCGGGCGAGACGGCCGGCGACTACCAGGACATGGTCGCCCTGCTGGAGCCGGCCACCTTCCTCGACCCCCCCACCGCCTACGGCCCCATCCGCCTCGACCGCTTCAGCCCCTACCACGACGACCCCGCCGCCTTCGGCATGGTCGCCGTGCGCCCGATGAAGCCCTACCGCCACCTCTACCCGTTCCCGCCGGCGTCGCTCGACCGCATCGCCTACTACTTCGAGTTCGACTACCACGACGGGCGGGAGGCGGACGCCTACGCCGCGCCCGCCATCGAGCTCGTGCGCCGGTGGATGGCCGAGGGCCGGCGGGGCGAGCTGTGGGCCTTCACCGGCCCCAGCGGCGACGTCGTGGTGGACGACCGCCGGCCGGGCTCGGAGTGCACCACCCGGCTGTCGGGGTGGCGGGCGGCGGTGTTCTCGGCCTGCGACCGGGCCCAGCCGCTGGCCGACGTGGCCCGCCTGGCCGCCGGCCTCGGCGTGGGCGCCGCCGAGCTGGCCGGCTTCGTCGGCACGTGCGTGCGCCGCCGGCTGATGCTGGTGCGGGGCGGGTCGTGCCTGGCCCTGCCCGTCCACCGGCCCGCCCGCCTCGACGGCGCCGCCCGCCCCCGGCGGCTGCACGCCATCCCGGTGGCGGCGGCCGCCCGCTGAGCGCCGTCCGGTAGGATCGGCGCCGGTGGCGAGCAGCGACGTCGTGTCGGCGCTCGTCGTCCTGCGCCCGGCCGGCGGCCGGCCGCTGGACGGCAGCGAGCAGATCACGGCGGCCACCGTCGAGCGGTTCACCGCCGATCCCGGCGACGCCGCCCGGGTGCGCGCCTGGTTCGCCGGCTGCGGCTTCGACACGGCGCCGGCCGGGCCCCTGGCCGTGTCCATCGTCGGCCCGGCGGCGCTGTTCGAGGAGCGCTTCGGCACCACGCTCCACGTCGAGCGGGTGCCGGCGGGCATGGCGGTCACCTGCGACGAGGGCGCCGAGCTGCCCCTCGGCGGCCTGCCGGCGACCGTGCGATCGGCCGTCTCCGCCGTGGCGTTCGAGTCGCCGCCCGACTTCGGGCCGGGTGCGCCGTGACGGCGGCCACCGCCGCCGCCCGGCCGGCGGCCGGGATGGCCGGGTCGCCGCTGGTGCGCTCGGGGGGATGGCGGGTGGAGCGCCTCCTGGCCGGGCCGGCCCTGGCCGCGCTGGCGGCCGAGGCCGAGGCCTGCCACCGGGGCGCCGTCGAGTCGGTGGTCGAGGAGCCGCGCGACGACGACCCCCGCGGCGGCCACCCCGACCGCCGGCTGGAGACGGCGGCGGGCGGGCCGGCGCTGGGCGCCCTCTACGCGTCGCCCGTCCTCCACCGCCTGCTGGCCCGGCTGACCGGCACGGCGTGGCGACCGTCGGGGCCGCGGGCCAGCTACTCCTACTACCGCTCCCCCGGTCACCACCTGGGGCTCCACCGCGACGTCGACGTGTGCGCCCTCGCCGTCATCGCCTGCGTCGCCGACGACGGCGCCACCGGCGCCGGGGCGGCAGCCCTGCACGTCTACCCCAGCCGCGCCGCCGACGCCCTGGCGGACGTGCGCGCCGACCGCCGGGGCGCCGTCGCCGTGGTCGTGGCGCCCGGCCAGGCGGTGGTGCTGCTCGGCGGCGTCGTCCCCCACGAGGTCCGCCCCGTGGGCCCCGGCCGCTGCCGGGTGGTGGCGCCCATGTGCTTCCGGCCGGCGGTCTGAGCCCTGAGGCCGCCGGCGCCGTCCGGATCGCCGCCGCCCCCGGCGGGGCGCCCGGCGGCGGCGGCCCGAGGCAGGCGGGCCGTCAGCCGGCCCGGGCGCCCGCCACGACGGGGCCGTGGCCCAGGCGCGCCCGGTAGCCGCGGCGGCTGGCCACCGCCGAGTAGTAGGCGCTCCTGCGCCGCTCGGCCCGCCCGGCGGGCGGCGACGGCACGGCGTGGGCGTCGAGCTGGCGGCGCAGCGCCTCGCCCATCAGCCCGAGGGCCTCCGCCCGCATCTGGGAGACCCGCGACTCGCTCACCTCGAGCTCCCGGGCCAGCGCCGCCAGGGGCAGCTCCTCGTAGAAGCAGCCGACCACGACGCGGCGCAGCCGGTCGGGCAGCTCGGCCACGGCGTCGTGCAGGTAGCCCACGCGCTCGCGCGCCAGCAGGGACGCCTCGGGGCCGGCGTCGGTGGTGGGATGCCGCTCCTCGCCCTCGGCGCCGGCGAGGACGTCGTCGCCCAGGACCACCGAGCGGTGGATGTCCACGGTGAGCCTCTGCAGCTCCACGCCGGTCATGCCCAGATGGGCGGCGACCTCGGCCTCGCTGGGGCGACGGCCCAGCGAGCCGGTCAGGGCGTCGGTCGCGCCGCGCAGCTCCCGGGAGCGGCGCCGCACGGAGCGGCTGGCCCAGTCGGTGCTGCGCAGCTCGTCGAGGACGGCGCCGCGGATGCGGCTGCCGGCGTAGCGCTCGAAGGGGACGCCGCGGTCGGGGTCCCACGTCCGGGCGGCCGCCGCCAGGCCGACCATGGCCGCCGACCGCAGGTCATCCACCGGCACGTGGTCGGGGACCCGCATGCGGAACTCGGCCACGACGTACCCGACGAGGGGCAGGTGGCGCTCCACCAGGTCCCGCTCCCGTTCGGGGTCCACGGCCACCCCGGCACCGCGCGTCCCACCGAGCGCATCGCCCCCCGCCGCCTTGGTCATCAGCAGTGATGATGCGACTACTTCACGTGGTTAACCATCGGCCGCGGGGATGAACCGCCATCGGCCGCCTGGCCCGTTCGGGCCATGATCTACGGCCCGGCCGGGCTGGTCACGGCACCCCCGTCCACCCGGCCGCTCGGGCTCGCCGCCGAGCGGCGCCGGGCTGCGGCCGCCTGAGCGTGTTGTGCACGGAGGGGCTAGTGTGCAGGCCGCTCGCTGGAAACCAGGTGGGAGTCCGATCCGAGCAATGCGCGACATCACCTCCATCGTCACCAGGCCGGAGTTCCTCCTGCCGGTCCTGGCCATCGTCGGCGTCACCATCGCCGCCCTGCGCCTCACCGCCCAGAACCGCCGGGCGGAGCAGTCCCACCGCGTCCGCATCGACCGGGTCGACCGGGTGGACGACGACGGGGTCGCCGTCCACCCCGGCCAGCAGGTCCAACGGGAGCCGGCCGACCGGTCGGCGTCGGGCGTGGCGCCGGAGCGGCCCACCGTCACCTTCGCCGACGTGGCCGGCCTCGACGACGCCATCGCCGAGCTTCGGGAGGTCACCGAGTACCTGTCGGACCCCGAGAGGTTCCGGCGCCTGGGGGCCGAGCTGCCCCGGGGCATCCTCCTCCACGGCCTGCCCGGCTGCGGCAAGACGCTGCTGGCCCGGGCGCTGGCCGGCGAGACGGGGGTGCCCTTCTACTTCGTGTCGGCGTCGAGCTTCGTGGAGAAGTTCGTGGGCGTGGGCGCCGCCCGGGTGCGGGAGCTGTTCCAGGAGGCCAAGAACCACGCCCCGTCCATCGTGTTCATCGACGAGCTCGACGCCGTGGGCCGCAGGCGCGACTCCGACGGCGGCGGCACCCGCGAGTTCGACCACACGCTGAACCAGCTCCTGGTGGAGCTGGACGGCTTCCTCGGCTCGTCGGGGGTCCTGCTCCTGGCGGCCACCAACCGCCCGGAGCTGATCGACCCCGCCCTGCTGCGCCCCGGGCGCTTCGACCGCCGCATCGAGATCGGCCGGCCCGACGTGACGGGCAGAGAGAAGATCCTCCGCCTGCACGCCGCCAAGCGACCGTTCTCGGGCCGGGTGGACTGGGCCGAGGTGGCGGCCACCACCGCCGGGCTCTCCCCCGCCGAGCTGGCCAACATCGTCAACGAGGCGGCCCTGCTCGCCGCCCGCCGCCACCACCCCCGGATCTCGCCCGAGGACGTGGAGGAGGCCGCCGCACGGGTGCTGTCCGGCACCCGCAACTCCCGGCTCATGGACGACGAGGAGAAGCAGGTGGCCGCCGTCCACGAGGCGGGCCACGCCCTGCTCTCGGTGCTCGTGCGGGGCATGGTGCCGCCGGCGCGGGTCTCGATCGTCGGGCGCACCGGGGCGTTCGACAAGTCGCAGTGGTCGCCGGCCGACGACGGGGGGATCGTCACCAAGCGGGAGCTGATCGCCCGGCTCATCGTCCTGCTCGGCGGGCGGGCGGCCGAGGTCAACACCTTCGGCGAGCCCAGCACCCGGGCCGAGGACGACCTGGAGCAGGCGGCCGTGCTCGCCCGGCGCATGGTGGAGCGCCTGGCCATGACCGGCCGCTACGAGCTGGCGGCGGGCCGCCGGGACGACCCCCACTACTTCGAGGGCAGCGCCGGCGGGGCCGAGGTCCGCCAGCTCCTGGCCAAGTCCGAGCAGACGGCCCAGATCATCCTCCGCGACTTCCGGGGAGAGCTGTTCGCCATCGCCGGCGCCCTCGTCGAGCGGGAGACGCTGTCGTCGGCCGAGGTGCTCGTGCTGGCCGGACGGGGACCGAGCCCCCGTCCGGTGGCCGACGTCCGCCAGATCAACGCCGGCTAGCGCGTCGACCTCATTCGCTCGCTCCGCTCACTCCATCCGGTCGAGTTGGATCGTGCTGCGGCGGGCGAGCGGAGCTCGCGCCGGCGCTACCCGTGGGCGGCGACCGGCACCGAGCGCCCGGCCAGCCGGCGCTGGCGGGCGAGGAACGAGCCGAGCGACCGGGAGCTGGCGGCGACGGTGGGGGTGCACTCATCGAGGTAGGCGGCGCCGGCGGGGGTCACCGCGTAGCGGCGGCGGGCCGGCCCGGCACCCGGCTCCCACCACGACTCGACCAGGCCCTCGTCGTTGAGCTTCCGGAGAGCCCGGTACACCGTCCCCGAGTCGACGTTGGCGAGCCCGAGGTCGGCCAGGCGGGCGGCCAGGCCGTAGCCGTAGTTCGGCGCCTCGGCGAGCAGCAGGAGCAGGCACGCGTAGAGGTAGTTCCCCGGTGCCCCCACCGGGCCCCGCTGGGCTCTGCGATCGGTCATCCACCTCCTCCTTCCGGCTGCCCGGGAGGGCGCCTCCAGGTCGTGAACGCCTCCTTGTGAAACTTTTCACGACGTTGCGCCCACTGTAGCGCGGGCGGTCGGCGGTGACCGGCGCCTCCGCCGGGCCCGAGGCGCATCCCAGCCCCGGGCCGCGCCGCACGATCGGGCCGGCGCCCTCCGATCTGCTCCCGGATGACGCCGGCCCGCCTCCGTGTGCCCAACACATAAGTCAGAACTGATTACAGCATAACTAACTATTCACTTTACACTTGAGCCACGAGCGCTTACCGTCGGGATGAGTCATCCAGGACAAGCGTCAGACCCCGTAGTGGGGAGTCCGAGTCCGGGCCCAGACGGGCTTCAGCCGAGGAGAACCGCGTGGCAGAGAAGAGCTACCAGGCCGGCGTGAAGAACTACGCCGAGAACTACTGGACCCCGGATTACGTGCCGTTGGACACCGACCTGCTGGCCGTCTTCAAGGTGGTCGCCCAGCCCGGCGTGCCCCGTGAGGAGGCGGCGGCGGCGGTGGCCGCCGAGTCGTCCACCGGCACCTGGACGACGGTGTGGACCGACCTGCTCACCGATCTGGACTACTACAAGGGCCGGGCCTACCGGATCGAGCCGGTGGGGGGCGACCCCAGCGCCTTCTTCGCCTTCGTCGCCTACCCGATCGACCTGTTCGAGGAAGGGTCGGTCGTCAACGTCCTCACCTCGCTCGTGGGCAACGTCTTCGGCTTCAAGGCGATCCGCAGCCTGCGCCTCGAGGACATTCGCTTCCCGCTGGCGTACGTCAAGACCTGCGGCGGCCCGCCCAACGGCATCCAGGTGGAGCGCGACCGCCTGGGCAAGTACGGGCGCCCCCTGCTGGGCTGCACGATCAAGCCCAAGCTCGGCCTGTCGGCCAAGAACTACGGGCGTGCGGTCTACGAGTGCCTGCGAGGCGGGCTCGACTTCACCAAGGACGACGAGAACATCAACAGCCAACCGTTCATGCGCTGGAACCACCGCTACGAGTTCGTGATGGAAGCGGTGCAGAAGGCGACGGCCGAGACGGGCGAGCGCAAGGGCCACTACCTCAACGTCACCGCGCCCACGCCGGAGGCCATGTACGAGCGGGCGGAGTTCGCCAAGTCGCTCGGCGCCCCGATCATCATGCACGACTACCTCACCGGCGGTTTCTGCGCCAACACGGGCCTGGCGAACTGGTGCCGCAAGAACGGCATGCTGCTCCACATCCACCGCGCCATGCACGCGGTGATCGACCGCCACCCCATGCACGGCATCCACTTCCGGGTGCTCGCCAAGTGCCTGCGCCTGTCCGGGGGCGACCACCTCCACTCCGGCACCGTGGTCGGCAAGCTCGAAGGCGATCGCCAGGCCACCCTGGGCTGGATCGATCTGATGCGGGAGTCCTTCGTGCCCGAGAACCGCAGGCGGGGCATCTTCTTCGACCAGGACTGGGGATCGATGCCCGGGGTCATCCCCGTGGCGTCCGGAGGCATCCACGTCTGGCACATGCCCGCCCTGGTGGCCATCTTCGGCGACGACTCCTGCCTGCAGTTCGGCGGCGGGACGCTCGGCCACCCCTGGGGCAACGCTCCCGGCGCCCACGCCAACCGGGTGGCGGTCGAGGCCTGCGTGGAGGCACGGAACCAGGGCCGGGAGGTCGAGCGCGAGGGTCGGGAGATCCTGACCGAGGCGGCCCGCCACAGCCCGGAGCTGGCGATCGCGATGGAGACCTGGAAGGAGATCAAGTTCGAGTTCGAGACGGTGGACAAGCTCGACGTCGCTTGATCACGGTCCTGTTCCCCGGTTCCACCGCCGCCTAAGGAGAGATTGCCATGCACATCGAAGCGTACGGCCCCACCCAGCGCCGTGGGGAGACCTTCTCCTACCTGCCACCGATGACGCCCGAGCGGCTCCGCCAGCAGATCGCGTACATCATCGAGTCGGGGTGGAACGCGGCCATCGAGCACACGGAGCCCGAGAAGGCCCCGTCGAACTTCTGGTACCTGTGGGAGCTCCCGCTCTTCGGTGAGCGGTCGGTGGACCGGGTCCTCGCCGAGCTCGACGCTTGCCACCGCGCCAACCCGGGTCACCACGTGCGCCTGCTCGGCTACGACAACTACATGCAGTCGCAGGGCACGGCGTTCATCGTCCACCGCGGCGGAGCCCGCTGAGCATGGGCATGTACGCGGTCCAGACGGCCGACACCGGTGAGCTGTCCGAGCTCTCGGATGCTGCCCGTGGCGGGCGCGCTGCGGCGATGTCACGCCGCCGGGCGCTCGCCGCCGGCTGGTCCGCCCTGGCGCCCGCCGCGGAGAACCAGCACGTCGACGGCGCGGGGGCGCCTGCCGCCGCTCCCGACGGTCAAGGCCCGCCCAACGGCGCGCACGCGGCGCCGAGCGGCGCCGGGGTCGCCACCGACGGCGTGGCCGCCGCCCGCCTCGGCCGCGCCCTCTCCGTCGAGCGCCGCCGCCAGCTGTCCCAGGGCAGGCAGGCGCTGACCGCCGGCGCCGGCCAGACGGCTGCTGCCGCCGGCGTCGGCGCGCCGCCGGCCGCGGAGGCCACCCGGGCCGACGGCGCCGCGGCGCCTGCCGCCGCTCCCGACGGTCGAGCGGCGCCGAGCGGCGCCGGGGTCGCCACCGACGGCGTGGCCGCCGCCCGCCTCGGCCGCGCCCTCTCCGTCGAGCGCCGCCGCCAGCTGTCCCAGGGCAGGCAGGCGC
>JBKHXC010000165.1:0-2495 GCA_046566225.1 Acidimicrobiia bacterium | reverse complement strand
GGGGGGCGGCCGGCGGGGGGGCGGCCGGCGGCTCGTCGTCGAGGGGCGCCTCGTAGGCGGCCGGCGAGGGGTGCTGGTAGGCGGCCGGGTCGTCGTCGATGGGCGCCGCCTGGCCGGCGGACCAGGGCGCCTCGTACGCCGGCGCCTCGTCGGTGGCGGGCTCGGGGGCGGGGCGCCAGGGCGCCGGCTCGGGGGCCGGCGCCGGCGGGTCGGGCAGGGAGATGATGCGCGCCATGTCGGCGGCCGGGCCCTCCCGGCCGGCGGAGGGCGGCCGCCGGCGCTGGGAGCTGATCCGGGCCCGCTTCTCCTGGCGGGCCAGGGCGAAGGGGAGCGTGCCGCCGCCGGCCGCCTCGTCGGTGGCCGCCACCAGCAGGGAGGAGGGAATCACCACGCGGGCGCTCACGCCGCCGCCGTCGGCCGCCGTGAGGCGCACTCCGATCCCCAGGCGGAGGGCCAGGCGGCCGGCCACCACCAGCCCCAGCGACCGTGCCACGGTGGCGCCGGCCAGGGGCGGGCCGGTGAGGATGTGGTTGGCCTCGGCCAGCGCCTCGACGGGCATGCCGATGCCGGCGTCCTCGATGACGACCTCGTAGCCGCCGGGGCCCTGGCGGCCGACGACCCGCACCCGGGTCTCCGGCGGCGACCACCTGGTGGCGTTCTCCAGCAGCTCCGACAGCAGGTGGGCGGTGTCGGCGGCGACGTTGCCGACGACGGCGGCGTCGTCTTCGATCTCGAGGTCGATCCGGGCCAGCTCCTCCACCTCGGCCATGCCCGCCCGCACCACGTCGGCCACCGCCAGCGGGCGCTCCCAGCGGCGCGACGAGGCGGCGCCGGCCATGGTGAGGAGGCTCTCGGCGTTGCGCCGCACCCGGGTGGCGAGGTGGTCCAGCTTGAAGAGGTTCTCCAGGGCGTCGGGGTCCTCCTCGCCCGCCTCCAGGCCGTCGAGCAGGTCGATCTGGTGGTCGACCAGGCTCTGCATGCGCCGGGCCAGGTTGACGAACACCTCGAAGGTCCCCTTGTCGGCCACGCCCTTGTTGAGCAGCGTGGCCTGGCCGACGGCCAGCTTGGCCGCCTGGCCCTGGAAGGCGTCGAAGGCGCGGGCGGCCCGGCCCAGCTCGTCGTCGCCCGACAGGTTCACCGGCGCCAGCGCCAGGTCGTGGTCGCGCCCGGTGGGCCGGCGCAGCGCCTCCACCAGCTCCGGCAGCCGGGCGCCCCGCCCGGCGGCCCCCTCCAGCCGGCGCAGGGGCACGGTGACCGAGCGGGCGACCACGACGGCCAGCCCCAGGCCGACCGCCGCCCCTCCCACGGCCAGGCCGGCGGCCAGGCCGAGCCGGTCGGGCGCCGCACCGCCGGCCAGGACGGCCACCGCGCCCGCCAACGCGGCCGCCGGCACGGAGGCGACGAGGACGATCCGGCTCCGGATCTTCAGTCTGGAAAGCATGCGCCGCCCTCCGCACCGGGCCATGGACGGGTCTGTGAGGGGCGACCCGGCACGGTCCTTGTCGGCCCGGCGCCCGGGAACTTGAGCGCGATCGGGCCGTGGGCAGCGGCTGCCGGGCGGGCCGGCCCGGTTACCCTTCGGGAGTGCGACGGTTCGACGACCTTGGCGGCGCGGCGCTCCCGGCCGGCTGATCCGGGCATGGATGCCGGCGCCACCGAGGCCGAGCTGCGCCGGCGCCTCGACCGCCACCCCGCCGACCGCTACCCGATCCAGCACGCCACCGCCCGCTTCCACCTCGGGGTGGCGCTGGCCGGCGCCGGCCGGCTGGACGAGGCGGAGGACCACCTGGCCGCGGCCTGCCGCCTGTTCCCGGCCGACGGCCTGCCCGCCGAGCACGCCAAGGCGGCCAACGCCCTCGGCGCCGTCCAGCGGCTGCTGGGCCGGCCCGACGAGGCCGCCGCCACCTTCGCCCGGGCGGCCGGGCTGTTCGAGGGCGCCGGGCTGGCGCTCGAGCAGGGCGCCGCCGTGTTCAACCTGGGGCTGGCCGAGCGGGAGGGGGGCGGCGGCGGGGCGGCCGACGCCTTCCGCCGGGCCCGTGCGCTGCTCGACCACCAGCGGGTGCCGGCCCAGGCCGGCGCCGCCGCCCGGGAGCTGGGCGCCGTCCACCTGGCCGAGGGCCGCCCGGGCGAGGCGGTGGAGTGCCTCGGCCAGGCGGTGGCCCTGGCCCGCCGGGCGGGCGACGGGCCGGGCCTGGCCGGGGCCGCCAACGTGCTCGGCCTGGCCCTGCTGGCGGCCGGCGACGCCGAGGCCGCCGCCGAGGCGCTCGAGCAGTCCGCCGCCGCCGTCCCGCGCCACGTCCGCCCCGACGGCTACGCCATGGCCAGGGCCAACCTGGCCCTGGCCGAGGAGGCCCGGGGCCGGCCGGGGCGGGCCCGCCTGGCCGCCCTCCAGGCGCACGGCACCCCGGGAGCGGCGGCGCGGGTGCGGGCCCAGGCGGCGGAGGTGCTGGCCCGGGTGGGCGGCGGGCCCGGAGCGGTGTGGGCGGTGCTGGACG
>JBKHXC010000164.1:0-5163 GCA_046566225.1 Acidimicrobiia bacterium | reverse complement strand
CCCGACCCTCACACTCCCATCACAGCTTCCGCGCAGGATGTTCGAGGCCCTGCCCGATGTTGGAGGCGGACGCCTCACGAGGAGAAGACCCACATGCTCAAGCGCAACGCCGGCGTGGTCCTGGTCGCCGGGTTGGTGCTCGCCGGCGGGGCCGCCGCCCTGGCCGGCGGCAGCGCCCCGCGGCCCACGCTGCTGGCCGCCGCCCAGGCCGATCCCACCACGCCGCCCTCCGGCCCGGCCGACGGCGCCGCCGACCGGCGGGCCCGGGCCGAGGCCCTGCGGGCCTGCCTCCGGCAGGCGGGCGAGGACCGTGACGCCCGCCGGGCGTGCCTGGCCGAGGCCGGCCCCGCCGTCCGCCTCGGGCTCGAGCACCTGCGCCGCGGCCCGTTCGGGGCGTTCCCGCTGGGCCGGGCCGTCCACGGCACCGTCACCGTCCCCGACGGCGAGGGGGGATGGCAGGAGGTCACCTTCGACCGCGGCACCGTGGACGAGGCCACCGACGGGTCCCGCATCGTGCTCGACCGCCCCGACGGCCCCACCGTCACCGTCGCCCTGACCCCCGACACCGAGTACCACGGCATCGCCGACGCGGCCGCCATCGTGGAGGGCCGGCCCGCCCTGGTGGTGTCCCGGGACGGCGCCGCGTTGCACGTGGCGCAGAAGGACGGTGACCGCCGCCGTCCCGGGAACAAGCAGGGGGCGCCCGGCGTTCAGAGGGACTGAGGGACGAGTCCCCGCCTCTCGTCCCCAGAGCGGTCCCGCCGCCGCTCGGCCGACGGCGCCTTCGGGCGCCGTCGGTCTATTTCGTCGCGGCTGTCCGCCCCTGCCTCAGCGGGCGCTGTCGACGACCTTGGCGAGGCTGCGGGAGGCGCCGACCAGGGCCCGCTCCACGTGGTACAGCTCGGCGGCCAGGTCCTCCCGCCGGCCGCCGGCGTAGCCGTCGGCGATGGCGGTCACCCGCCGGGTCAGCTCCTCGAGGGCGGTGGCGAGGGAGGACAGCTCGGCGGCGGGCGACGACATGGCCGCCATTGTGGCCCGCCCCCCAGGGCGGCGGGATCTCCCCGGGGAGGCGGGGGGCGCCGGCAGTACGATCGGTTCCTCCCATGCTCACCCGCATCGACCTACGAGGCTTCACCGGCGACCTGCGGGCCCGGCTGCCCCGGCCCGGCGCCGCCGCCGACCTGCCCGTCGAGGCGGTGCGGGCCATCCTGGCCGAGGTCCGGGCCGGGGGCGACGGGGCCGTCCTCGACCTCACCGAGCGGTTCGACGGCGTGCGCCCCGACACCCTGCGGGTCCCCCAGGCGGAGGTGGACGCCGCCCTGGAGTCCATCCCCTCCCTCCTGCGGGAGGCGCTGGAGGCGGCCCGGGCCAACATCCTCGCCTACCACCGCCACCAGCTCCGCCACGACGCCCGCCACGACCGCGACGGGGTGGTGGTGCGCGAGATGTTCCGCCCCGTGGACCGGGCCGGGCTGTGCGTTCCGGGCGGGGAGGCGCCGCTCATGTCCACCGTGTTGATGACGGCCATCCCCGCCCGGGTGGCGGGGGTCCCCGAGCTGGCCCTGTGCTCGCCGCCCACCGCCGGCGGGACGGTGGCGCCCGGCATCCTGGCCGCCGCCGCCCTGGCCGGGGTGGACGAGGTCTACCGCATCGGCGGCGCCCAGGCGGTGGCCGCCATGGCCTACGGCACCGAGTCGGTCCGGCCGGTGGACGTGGTCGTCGGCCCCGGCGGGCTGTTCACCACCGTGGCCAAGCAGCAGGTCGCGGCCCAGGGCGCCGTCGGCGTACCGGGATCGTTCCCGGGGCCGTCCGAGGTCGTGGTGGTGGCCGACGACACCACCCCCGTGGACTACGCCGCCATCGACGTGATCGTGCAGGTGGAGCACGGCCCCGACAGCGTCGGCTGGCTCGTCACCTGGTCGGAGGAGGCGGCCGGGCGCATCGAGGCGGCCGTGGCCCGCCTGGCCGCCGGCAACCCCCGCCGGGCCGTCATCGAGGCCAACCTGGCCGCCAACGGCTACACCGCCCTGGTGGACGGGCCCGAGCAGGCCGTGGCCGTGGCCAACGCGGTGGCGCCCGAGCACCTCGAGCTGATGACCGCCGACCCCGAGGCGCTGCTGCCCCTGGTGCGCTCGGCCGGCGCCGTGTTCACCGGCCCCTTCGCCCCGGCCAGCGTGGGCGACTACCTGGCCGGCCCCAGCCACGTGCTGCCCACCTACGGGTCGGCCCGCTTCTCGGGCGCCCTGCGGGTGGACGACTTCGTCAAGGCCATCCACGTCGTGTCGCTCGACGGTCCCACCCTGGGCCGGCTGGCGCCCCACGTGGCGGCCATCGCCGAGGCCGAGGGCCTGCCCGCCCACGCCGAGTCGGTGCGGATGCGATGGGCACCCTGATCCCCCCCCGGGCCGACCAGGGCCTGGGCGCCGGGTACCACTCGCCCCAGGCGTCGGTGCAGGTCCGCCTCAACACCAACGAGTCGCCCTACCCGCCGCCCCGGGCCTGGGTGGACGCCCTGGCCGAGCAGGTCGCCGGCATCCCCTTCCACCGCTACCCCGACCGCGGCGCCCACGCCCTGCGGGCGGCGCTGGCCGAGCTGCACGGGGTGCGCCCCGACCAGGTCTTCGCCGCCAACGGGTCCAACGAGGTGCTCCAGACCCTCCTGCTCGCCTACGGCGGGCCCGGCCGGTCGGCCGCCGTGTTCGAGCCGACCTACGCCCTGCACTCCCACATCGCCCGCCTCACGGGCACGGCGGTGGCGGTCGGCGAGCGGGCCGGCGACTTCACCCTCGACCCGGGCGAGGTGAAGCGGGTGCTGGCCGAGGCCGAGCCGGCGGTCACCTTCGTGTGCTCGCCCAACAACCCCACCGGCCGCGCCGAGCCGGCCGGCGTCGTGGCCGAGGTGCTGGAGCTGGCCCCCGGGCTGGTGGTGGTCGACGAGGCCTACGGGCAGTTCTCGCCCCGCTCGGCGCTGGAGCAGGTGGGCGACGACGTCGCCCTGGTCGTGGTGCGCACCTACTCCAAGACGTGGGCCATGGCGGCCGCCCGCCTCGGCTACCTGGTCGGCCCGGCGCCGGTGGTGGCCGCCCTGGAGGCCCGGGCCCTGCCCTACCACCTCGACGCCGTGAAGCAGGCGGCGGGCCGGCTGGCCCTGCGGCACCGCTCGGAGATGGAGGCGCGGGTGGCGGCCGTCGCCGCCGAGCGCGACCGGCTGGTGGCCGCCCTGTCCGCCCTGGACGTCGACGTGTGGCCCTCGGACGCCAACTTCGTGCTCTTCCGGCCCCGGGGCCGCCCCGCCCGCCAGGTGTGGCAGGGCCTGCTCGACCGGTCGGTGCTGGTGCGCGACTGCAGCGGCTGGCCCCGGCTGGACGGCTGCCTGCGCGTCACGGTGGGCACCCCCGAGGAGGACGACGCCTTCCTCGCCGCCCTGTCGGAGTGCGCCTGATGGGGCGGGTGGCCGAGCGGCGGCGGGACACCAAGGAGACCCGGGTCGAGGTGCGGGTCGACCTCGACGGCACCGGCGTGGCCCGGGTCGACACCGGCGTGCCGTTCTACGACCACATGCTGAGCCAGCTCGGCCGCCACGGCGGGCTCGACCTGGAGGTGCGGGCCCGGGGCGACCTGGAGGTCGACATCCACCACACCGTGGAGGACGTCGCCATCGTGCTGGGCGAGGCGGTGCGCGAGGCGCTGGGCGACAAGGCCGGCATCCGCCGCTTCGCCTCCGTCGCCCTGCCCCTCGACGAGGCGCTGGTCGAGGTGGCGCTGGACCTGTCGGGCCGCCCCTTCCTCGTCTACGAGGTCGACTGCGGCGCCGACGCCCTGCCCCTCGGCACCCCGCCGTTCGACCCGCAGATGGCCGAGCACTTCTGGCAGTCCTTCGCCACCGCCGCCGCCGTCACCCTGCACCTGCGGATGCGCAGCGGGCGCAACACCCACCACATCCTGGAGGCGTCGTTCAAGGGCGTGGCCCGGGCCCTGCGCGACGCCGTGCGGGTGGAGGGGGGCGGGGTGCCCTCCACCAAGGGCACCCTGTGAGGCCCCCCACCGGCTCTGGTATCGGAACGGGACCCGACAGGGTCCCGTTCCGATACCAGATGTCCGAGGGGGCCGAGGGGGCCGGGGGCGGGCCGGCGTGATCGCCGTCCTCGACTACGGGATCGGCAACCTGCGCTCGGCGCAGAAGGCGCTGGAGAAGGCGGGGGCGGAGGCCGTGCTGGTCACCCGGCCCCAGGACGCGGCCGGGGCGGCGGGCGTCGTGCTGCCCGGGGTGGGGGCGTTCGGGCGGTGCATGGAGGCCCTGCGGGAGACGGGGCTGGACCGGGCCGCTCTGGCCGCGGTGGAGTCCGCCACGCCGTTCCTCGGCATCTGCGTGGGCATGCAGATGCTGTACCGGTCCTCCGAGGAGTCGCCCGCCGTCGCCGGCCTGGGCGTGATCGACGGGGTGGTGCGGGCCCTGCCCGGCCACGTGAAGCGGCCCCAGATGCAGTGGAACGTGCTCGTGGCCGAGCGCGACGGCGCCCTGCTCGACGGCCTGGGCCCCGAGCCGTGGGTCTACTTCGTGCACTCCTTCGCCCCCGAGCGCACGCCCGACGTGGTCGCCACGTGCGACTACGGCGGCCCGGTGGTGGCGGCCGTCGAGCGGGGGCCGCTGTGGGCCACGCAGTTCCACCCGGAGAAGTCGGGGGCGGTGGGCGCCAGGGTCCTCGCCAACTTCGCCAAGGCGTGCTCGTAGGGTGGACCTCTACCCGGCCATCGACCTGCGCGACGGCGCCTGCGTCCGCCTGGTGCAGGGCGACTACGCCCGCCAGCGGGTCTACGGCGGCGACCCGGTGGAGGTGGCCCGCGAGTTCCAGGCCGACGGCGCCCCGTGGATCCACGTGGTCGACCTCGACGCCGCCCGCACCGGCCGGCCCGTCAACCGGGCGGTGGTGGCCGCCATCGCCGAGGCGGTGGACGTCCCCGTGCAGGCCGGCGGGGGCCTGCGCGACGAGTTCTCGGCCGAGGCCCTGCTGGACGCCGGCGTGTCGCGCATCGTGCTCGGCACCGCCGTGGTCGAGGACCCGGGAATGCTGCGCCGGGTGGCGCATCGCCACCCCGGCCGGGTGGCGGTGGGCCTCGACGCCCGGGGCGGCGAGGTGGCCGTGCGGGGCTGGACGGCGGGGT
>JBKHXC010000163.1:0-1521 GCA_046566225.1 Acidimicrobiia bacterium | reverse complement strand
TTGCAGGTACCCCCTGGCCCCAGAGCGACCCGAGATGGCGTAGCCCAGCGGCTGGTCGCCGCCGGCGACACGCAGCCGGGCGCTGCGGGTGGCGTTGAGCGCCTCGGCCAAGCCGGCGTCGTCGAGGCGCCAGAACGGGGGGAAGGCCGAGGCGTCGACGGCGAGGATGCGCTGGCGATCGCGCCGGTGGCCCCGGCGCAGGGGCGCGGGAGGGGCCGGGGGGAGGTTGCGCAGCGCTCGCGACAGCAGGTGCAGCTCCTCGCGCACCTCGAAGCCGGCCTGGAGGAACCCCTGCTGCTCGCGCCAGCCCAGCGCCCCGGTGACCACCTCGCGGTAGCCCTGGCCGGCCAGCAGGGCGCAGCAGTGGCGGACCATGGCCACGCTCGCCGGGGGGGTCTCGGCCACCGGCGCCAGGTAGGCGAGCGCGTCGTCCCCCCGCCACGAGCCGACGCGCACGCGCTCTGCACCCCAGCGCACGACACGCAGCCCGGGCATGGCCCGCGAGGCTATCGACCGGCCGGGGCCCGGAGCGGGCGACGGCTCCTAGCCTTCGGCCTGTGACCGTGCTGGTCGTCAGCTCCCCGCGCTTCGCCGACCACGATCCCGGCCCCGGTCACCCCGAGCGCCCGGCGCGCCTCGACGCCGCCCTGGCGGGGATCGAACAGGCCGGCCTCGGCGACGACGTGGTGGCGGTGCCGCCCCGCCCGGCCGAGCGCTCCGAGCTCCTGCGGGTGCACCGGCCCGAGCACCTCGACCACCTCGAGGCCCTGTCGGCCCGCGGCGGCGGGATGATCGACCTCGACACCGTCGCCGGGCCCGGTTCGTGGGACGTCGCGCTGCTCGCCGCTGGTGCGGGCCTCGAGGCCGTCGAGCGGCTCGACCGGGGCGACGGCGAGGCGGCCTTCTGCGCCGTGCGCCCCCCCGGGCACCACGCCACCGACGGACGGGCCATGGGGTTCTGCCTGCTCAACAACGCGGCGGTGGCAGCGGCGACGTTGGCGGAGCGGGGGGAGCGGGTGGTGATCGTCGACTGGGACGTGCACCACGGCAACGGGACCCAGGACCTCTTCTGGGCCGACGGCCGCGTCCTGTACGCCTCGCTGCACCAGTGGCCCTTCTATCCGGGCACCGGGGGCGCCGACGAGCGGGGAGCGGGCCCCGGCGCCGGGCTCATCCGCAACGTCCCCCTACCCGCCGGCGCCACCGGGGACGTGGCCCTGGCCGCGCTCGACCAGGTGGTCGATCCCGTGGTGGAGGGCTTCGCCCCGACCTGGCTGATCGTCTCGGCCGGCTTCGACGCCCACCGCGACGACCCGATCGGGGGGCTGGCCTGGTCGAGCGGCGACTACGCAGCGCTGACCCGCCGGGTGCTGGCCTACGCCCCGCCCGGCCGCCGCCTGGTCTTCCTCGAGGGCGGCTACGACCCCGACGCCCTCGCCGCCTCCGTCGGCGCCTGCATGGCAGCCCTCGCCGGGCGCCGCTACGAGCCCGAGCCGCCGACGACGGGTGGACCGGGGATGG
>JBKHXC010000162.1:0-4244 GCA_046566225.1 Acidimicrobiia bacterium | reverse complement strand
TGGCCGCCGCCCTGGCTGCGTGCAGGCCCCGGCTGATGGTGTAGTGCCGAGCCACGGTGAGGGCTACGTTGGGGCGGGCGTTGAACACCAGGCGCCCGGCGTAGGAGGGGATGCGCAGGAGGAGCCAGAACAGACAGCCCACGACCAGCAGGTCCATGAGCGGGCCGCCGGGGAGGCCCATGGAACGCCGCCCGTCGGCGTCGAAGAACACCCGCACGGCGGTGATGAGGACCAGGGCCTGGCCCACCTGTACCCCCAGGCAGGCGAAGATGGCCCGCCACCACAGCCGGGCCGCCCCCTCGGTCTGGGGCAGGGCGTGGGCGGCCAGGAACAGTGGGGCGGCGCCCACCAGCACGACCATGGTGCACACCCGCACCACGTAGACCCCGACCAGGCCGAGGGCGAGGACCACCACCACGATGGCGATGAGGGTGACGAAGATGCCGCCCCCAGCCATGGCGGCCACGACCAGAGCGCGCATGGTGGCCACTGCGCCGTCGCCGCTCACCCCCTCGCCCATGAAGGCCTGGGACAGGGCGTTGGCCATGCCGATGGCGAGGTGGGCCAGGAACAGGCTGGTGTTGGCGCCCACGAAGGCCAGCGCCAGGCGGGGCAGCAGCTCCTTGACCGCATAGCGGCTCTGGAGGCTCTCGTAGCCCATGCCGATCACCCCGGCGGCCAGGATGAACAACACGAAGATGCCGTTGGCGATGCCCCACGACACCAGCCACAGGTCGCGTACCCGGCCAGGCCCGGTGAAGTCGGGCGTGGACAAGATGGTGCGCCCGACGAGGTTGAGCACTGGGTCGAGGGCGTCTTCGACCAGGCCGCGGAACCAGCCGTTGACGGCCCGGCGCACCTTGCCGGCGAAGTCGAAGAAGCCGGGCCGGTCGTCGGCGATGGTGCCGGTGTCCTCACCCCCCGGCGGGGGCAGCGTGGTGGTGGACCAGCCACCGAAGGGGTCGTCCACGCTCGGCGCCGTGGTGGGCGCCGCCGGGATGCTGGTGGTCGTCGCCGCCGGGCTGTTGACCTGTGCGAACGCAGGCGGTGCACTCGAGCCGAGGGCCACGATGACCACCACGCCGGCCGTGGCCAGGCGGCGCCGGGGCGGCCTGGTCATCCGCCGACGATGCTGCGCAGCACCGAGAGGATCACCGGTGCCAGCAGGGCCAGGGCGTAGCCGGCCAGGGCTGACTTGATGGTCACCTTCGCCCGCTCCACCTGGCTGGGGTCGCCGCCGGCCATGACGTAGCGGGCGCCGCCGATGACGAGGAACAGCGTCGCCAGCCCGGCCAGCAGTCCCATGACCCAGCCCCGGGCGTTGTCCACGACCTGGCCCAGGGTGGCGGGCTGTGCCTGCGCCTCCGCCGCCGGCGCCCCGAGCACCACGAGGGCGAGTGATGCCATCGCCAGGGAGGCGATGAATCGGAGCCTGCATCTACGCATGTCGGTCTGCGTCCTCCTCGATCGAGATGACTTCCTGGGCGGGTCGCCCCGGTGGGCGGGGGCGGGCGAAGGGCAATGGCTCACCTCCCTCCTGCAGGGTCGGGCCGGGTGCGCAAGCTCGGCCTGGCCCGCTGGCCCGACCACCGATGAGCGACCCGCACCGCCAAACAGCCGCGCCAAGCACGCCTTCGTCACACATTTCGCCCCCCGACCCACGCAACCAGGCGGCGCTCGGCCCGCATCCGTCGCATCCGCAGCGTCCCGTCGCCAGCCCCCTTGGCATTCGCGTAGGCGTGCAGCGACATGGCCCCGAGTCGGGTCTCGCCGATCAGGTCGGCGTCGGCGACCGACACCACTCCCGCCCGGACGGCCTCGCCCAGCACGAAGTCGGGGTGACCCCAGGGCTGGTGAGGCTCCGCCGAGCAGGCGCCGGGCACCTGGCGGCCGGTGACGGCCATCTCCCGGGCCAGGCGCCGTCTCGCCGCGCTGGTCACCCGCCACACCAAGCGGGCGGCCACCGGCTCGGCGGAGGGGTCGAAGACGGGGATGGCCTCGATGAGGGCGACCAGGGCGTCGGCCTCCAGGTCCGCCGCCGCAGCGGGCCACGCCTTGGCCATGGACGCCAGGCCGGCGCGCAGGCCGGGGAGCAGCACGCCGCCAAGGCCGATCGTCCAGCGCCCCCCATGGTCGGCGGCCCGGCCGACCAGCAAGCGGAGGGCCCGGTCTCGCGCCGGGTAAGGCGTGGCCGGGTGGAGCAGCATGACGCCGAGCTCGGTGAGGGGGATCGGGCGGGACGGGAAGGGGGGACCCAGCTCTCGGCCCTGCACGGCAAGGCGTGACGGCCCCTTGCACAGGAGCCGGAAGGTGGACTCCAGGGCGTCGAAGGGGGACTGCTCCGGCATGGGTGGCCTCCTCGATGGGATAGCGGGTTGTCCGCCAAGCAGGCCAGGAGGTGCCAACAGTCCCGGGACAGATCCGCAACGGATCGGCGACGCGACGGGGGCTCGCCCCGCGTGTCGCAAATCTGTTCCACCGCCTGGCCTGCGGCTTTGCCTCTGGCCTTGAGCGGTCGAGCCTCGGCGGGCGGCCCGAGAAAATCTTGGAGCGTCCCGGGACACGGGGAGGCGGCTGGCGACGCGTTGGAGGTCTGTCACGGGGTTGTCGCGTATTTGTCGCGGCGTGGGCCACGAACCTCGGACCCAAGGATCTGCGCGCTGTCCACGGGGGAGGCACACGGGCCGAAACGCTGTGACGAACGCAGTCGTTGGGCGGCTGTTTGAGGGCGACCGCGCGCAAGCACCCGGCCTGGGGCAACCCCCATGCCCTACCCCACCCACCCCGAGGGCGTGCCCCTCGACGTCTGGCTTTTCAACCGGGAGGAGCCGCCCAGCGGCTCGGCGATCCGCCGTCAGCTGGCGACTCGCCTCGTCGTTACCTACTCGCCGGCAGGCGGCGTCGTCGTGGACCTTGCCCCTGAGGGCGGCGAGGTGCTCGCCGCCGCCACCGAAGCGGGCCGCCGCATCGTGGTTGCCCCGACCACCACCAGATCCCGAGGCCGGCGCTTCGTCTCCCCTGATGCGGTGACCGGGACCGCTGGCCTCGCGATCGTCCTGCCCCCGGCGTCGCACCTCGCCCCACTGCGGCCACACTCCCTTCCCGCCGACGAGGTCGGTGTCCTTTGTCGGCGGGCGGTGCGATGCCTGCGCTCGGGGGGCGTCTTGGTCGTCGGCTCCCTCGGTGGCACGGCCGCCGGCGACCGTGACCCGCTGGCCGAAACCGTCAACGCCGCAGCCTCAGCTGGGCTGGCCTACTTCCAGCACGTCGTGGCAGTCATGGCTACCGACCTCCGCACCGCCGGGGCGTCGCCGGCCGGCCTCCGGGCCGAGGCCACCACGAGAAGCCGAAGGGCTCGACCCTCCCGTGTGACCGGGGGTCAGCACCCCGCGAAGGGCACCGGCGGCGGGCGCTGCCTGAACCATGTCGACCTGCTCGTGTTCATCCGGAGGTGCCCATGACGACCCGATCGTCTGTGTGGCTGGTGGCGCAGCGGCCAAGCCGCGAGCAGCGCCGCGGCCGGTACCTACCCGAGTCGTCGTGCCATCCCGGCAAGATGGCGCCTGCGCTGGCTGCCCAGGCCATAGCCACCTATACCCAGCCCGGCGACGTGGTGGCCGACCCCATGTGCGGCATCGGCACGACGTTGGTCGAGGCTGCCGGTCTCGGTCGTGACGGCTTCGGCATCGAGTACGAGCCCCGCTGGGCGGCCCTGGCCGAGGCGAACGTGGCCGTCGCCCGCGCCGGTGGCGCGCCGGGTGAGGCCCAGGTCGTGGTGGGCGACTGCCGCCGCTTCGCTTCGCTGGTGCCGGGCGAGCTGGTGGGACAGGTGGCGCTCGTGCTCACCTCGCCGCCGTATGGCTCGTCCACACATGGGCAGGTGAGCTTCGAAGGCCGGCGGGTCCACAAGCGAGACACCCGCTACTCCGCCGACCGGGCCAACCTCGCCTACCGAGGCGTCGGTCCCCTGCTCACCGCCATGGAGGACATGCTGCGCGGCGCCTTTCACGTCCTCACCGCCGACGGCGTGGTCGTGCTCACCGCCCGCCCGTGGCGGCGCGACGGCGCCTTGATCGACCTTCCCGGCGCCTTGGTCGGCGCCGCCGTCGCCTGCGGCTTCGCCTTGGCCGAGCGCAACGTCGCCCTGCTCGCCGCCGTACGCGGCCACGACCTGGTCCCCCGGGCGTCGTTCTTCCAGCTCAACGACGTACGCAAGGCCCGCCTCGCTGGCCGCCCGCAGCACG
>JBKHXC010000161.1:0-3072 GCA_046566225.1 Acidimicrobiia bacterium | reverse complement strand
TCATGGTGCACGACCCCAGGGGGTAGGCCCCCAGGTCGACGGAGTACTGCCGGGCGCTGAGGCGGGTGACGTGGACCACCAGGTCCCGCTCCGACACCTCGGCCAGCGCCACCGGCTGGGGACGGCGGTGCCCGGCGGGCACCAGCTCGTCCTCGGCCCAGTCGGGCACGCCGGTGGTGCGGAACGACCACGCCGACCGCCCCGGCGAGGACAGCTCGAAGATGGTGGGCTCCTCGTCGCGCCCCATGATCGGGGCGCTGGCCGCCCGGCCCCCCGCCGCCGGCGGAGGCCCGCTGCCGGCGGTGGCGCCGCCGCTCACCGCACCACCTTCTCGAACGCCGCCGCGTACTCGTCGATCTGGTCCCGGGTGCGGCGCTCGGTGACGGCCACCAGCAGGCCGCCGCCGTACTCGTCGCCCAGGGCCACGCCGGCCAGGAAGCCCTCCTCGGCCATGCGCTCGACCACGGTGGCGGCCGGGAGGAGGGTGCGCACGGCGAACTCCCGCAGCACGGGGGCGGGCGCCGCCGGCTCCACCCCGTCCACGGCCAGCAGCGCCTCCCGGGCGTAGCGGGCGCCCCGGGCGCAGCGCAGGGCCAGCTCCCGCAGGCCCGACGTCCCCAGCCAGGAGAGCTGGATGGCGCACGCCACCGCCACCAGCGTCTGGTTGGTGCAGACGTTGGACGAGGCCCGCTCCCGGCGGATGTCCTGCTCCCGGGTCCGCAGGGTGGTGACGTAGGCCCGGCGCCCCTCGACGTCGACCGTCTCCCCCACCAGCCGCCCGGGCAGGCGCCGGACGTGGGCCAGCCGGCAGGCGAACAGGCCGAGCAGCGGGCCGCCGAAGGACAGCGGCGTGCCGAGCGCCTGGCCCTCCCCCACCACCACGTCGGCGCCGTGGTCGCCGGGCGAGCGGACCAGGGCGGCGGCCACCGGGTCGAAGGCCACCACCAGCAGGGCGCCGGTGCGGTCGGCGACCCGGCGGGCCTCGGCCAGGTCCTCCAGGCAGCCCAGGTAGTTGGGGTGCTGCACCACCACCGCGCCGGGCGAGCCGCCGTCGGGCCACGCCGTGGTCCCCCCGGCCAGGGCCACGTCCACCAGCTCGTGGCCCGTGCCGGCGGCGAAGGTGCGCGCCACCGAGCGCCAGCCCGGGTTGACGCCCCGGCTCACCCACACCTCGGGCCGGCCGGTGGCGGCCACCGCCAGGTTGACGCCCTCGACGAGGGCGCTGGCGCCGTCGTAGAGGGAGGCGTTGGCCACCTCCACGCCGGCCAGGCGGTCGACCATCGTCTGGTACTCGAAGAGCACCTGGAGCACGCCCTGGGCCACCTCGGCCTGGTAGGGCGTGTAGGCGGTGACGAACTCCGACCGGGAGGCGAGGGAGCGCACGGCGGCGGGGACCTCGTGGTCGTAGACGCCGCCGCCGGCGAAGCACACCAGCTCCGAGGCGGGGTTGGCCCCCGCCAGCCGGGCCATCTCGGCGGCCACGTCGGGCTCGGGCAGCCCGTCGGGCAGGTCGAGGCCGCCGGCCAGCCGCAGGGCGGGCGGCACGGCGGCGAACAGCTCGTCGGCCGACGACAGCCCGAGGAACGCCAGCATCTCGGCGACCTCGGCGTCGGTGTGGGGGACGAAGTGGCCCACGTCCGGTCAGCCCCTCCCGCCCCCGACGAACGGCGTCCTCACGACCCGGGCCGCCACCGGCCGGCCCCGCACGTCCACCGTCACCTCGGCGCCCGGGCCCACCTCGGGGGGCAGGAAGGCCAGGGCGATGCCGTGGCCCAGCACGGGCGAGAAGTTGCCGCTGGTGACCACGCCGGCGGGCTTGCCGTCCACCGCCACCGGGTAGCCCTCCCGCGGGGGCTGGCGGCCCTCCACCGCCAGGCCGCGCAGGCGGCGGGGCACCCCCCGCTCCCGCTCCGCCTCCAGCGCCGCCCTGCCGGCGAAGCGGGGCTTGTCCCACGCCACCACCCAGCCCAGCCCCGCCTGCAGCGGCGTGATGCCGGGGCCCAGCTCGTGGCCGTGCAGGGGGAGCCCGGCCTCCAGGCGCAGCGTGTCGCGGGCGCCCAGGCCGGCGGGGGCGACGCCGGCGTCGAGCACCGCCGCCCAGAACCGGGGCGCCGCCTCGGCGGGCACCGCGCACTCCACGCCGTCCTCGCCGGTGTAGCCGGTGCCGGCCACCACCAGCGGGGTCCCCCGCCAGTCGACCTCGGCCACACCGAAGCGCTCCACGGCGGCCACCTCGGGCGACACGGCGGCGAGCAGGGCCCGGGCCCGCGGCCCCTGCACGGCGACCACGGCCCGCGTCCCGGTCACGTCCTCGCCGCCCAGGGCGGCCCGGACGCCGGCGGTGTTGGAGGCGTTGGGCATGACGTCGAAGCGGTCCCCCGGCCGCCACCACACGATGACGTCGTCCACCACCGAGGCGTCGGCGTCGTCGAGCAGGTGGGTGTACTGGGCCCGCCCCGGGCCGATGCGGCCCAGGTCGTTGGTGAGGACGCCGTTGAGGTGGTCGGGCGCGCCCGGCCCCTCCAGCCGGACGGTGCCCAGGTGGCTGACGTCGAAGGCCACCGCCGCCGCCCGGCACGCCCGGTGCTCGGCCAGGGTGCCGGCCGGGTAGGACAGCGGCATCTCCCAGCCGCCGAAGCCGACCATGCGGGCCCCGAGCCGGCGGTGGGCGGCGTCGAGGGGCGAGCGGCGCAGGGACGGGACGGCCACCGCGCCAGCGTAGGGGTGAGCGGTCAGTCGCCGACGGTGAAGTCGAGGGGACGGGGCTCGCGGTCGTCGAGGGGGACGTCGCTCAACTGGGCCGGCTCCTCTAGGCCGTACTTCACCAGCAGGTTCAGGTAGTCCCGCTGGTAGAAGACCTTCACCTTGACCTCGGGGTGCAGCTCCCGCAGGCGGCGCACCTTGGCGTTCTTCTTGGTGACCAGCTTCTGGTTCAGGGTGGTGATCTCGATGTAGAGGTCGTAGGCGGGGAGGTAGAAGTCGGGCCGGAAGGCCTGCACCGGCTTTCCGGCCCGGTCGATCGCCAGGGTGAACTCCGTCGGCTCGTACTCCCACGTGATGCCGTAGAAGTCG
>JBKHXC010000160.1:0-4370 GCA_046566225.1 Acidimicrobiia bacterium | reverse complement strand
CGGCATCTACATCCCGCCCCGCACCCGGGGCGGCCCTCCCGCCAACCCGGGCGACCTGGCCGAGGAGGCCCTGGAGCGCACGCCGCTGCCCGAGCCGGTCATCGAGATGGCGCCCCGACCGGAGTTCACCCAGCTGGTGAATTTGCCGGTCTTCCTGTGGCTTGGGCCCGAGTCGTGGAAGACCTTCACCGCCTCGGCCACCGCCGGGTCGGTCACCTCGACGGTCACGGCCACGCCCAAGCGGGTGATCTGGGACATGGGCACGGGCGACACCGTGGTGTGCGACGGCCCCGGCCTCCCCTACGACCCCGCCCTGTCCGACGAGGCCAACCCCTCCACCTGCCGCTACACCTACCGCCGCTCCAGTGCCGGCCAGCCGGAGAAGGCGTTCGTGGTCACCGCCACCGTGGAGTGGGAGACCACCTGGACCGTCACCGGAGCAGCCGGCGGCGGCGGGCTCGGCACCGTCGCCCGCTCGGCGTCGACCAAGGTCACCGTGGCCGAGCTGCAGGCCCTCAACATCTACGACCGCCCGTAGGAGAGACGCGCCATGACCGCCACCTCCACCCGCCGCGCCGGGCCGTCCTCGACGACGCGCAGCCTGGGCACCCTGCCCGGCATCGCCCAGGCCCGCCGCTCGATGCCCATGGCCCTGATCGGCCTGCTGTCGCTGGTGATCGGGGCCGTGGTGGCCGCCGGGCTGTTCCTGGGCGGCGACGACCGCCAGGCGGTGCTGGTGGTGGCCCGCCCGGTGGCCGCCGGCCAGGTCATCGCGGCAGGCGACCTGGCGGTGGCCGAGGCGTCGCTGTCGGGGGCCGAGGCCCTGCCGGCGTCGGAGCGGTCCGAGGTGGTGGGCAAGACGGCGGCCGTGGGCCTGGCGCCCGGCACCGTGCTGGCCCCGTCCCAGCTGGGGGCCCGCTCCGGTCTGGGGCGGGGCGAGGCGGTGGTGGGGGTGGCCGTCAAGGCCGGCCAGGCCCCGGCCGGGCTCCGCGCCGGCACCCGGGTGCGGGTGGTGGACACCGGCGGCACCGCCGGCGTGCCCCCTGCGGCGGTGGTGTCGAACTCGGCGGTGGTCACCGACGTGGACAGGACCGACACCGGCACGGTGGTGGCCTCCCTGCGGGTGCCCGAGGGCGACGCGGTGGCGGTGGCCGCGGCGGGGGCGGCCGGCCGGGCCAGCCTGGTGGTGCTGCCGGCCCCATGACCACCATCGCCGTGGCCGCCGCCAAGTCGTCCCCCGGCACCTCCACGCTGGCCGAGCTGGTGGCGGTTCTCGCTCCGCCCGGGTGCCGCCCGATGCTCGTCGACGCCGATCCGTCGGGCGGCGACTGGCTGCTGCGGCCCGGGATCGCGTCCGAGCCGGGGCTGGCCAGCCTGGCCATGGCCGCCCGCCGGGGCCTGCCCCCGGGCGAGCTGGCCGCCCACCTCCAGCACGTGGGCGACGGGCTCGGCGTCCTGGTCGCCCCCGCCGCCGCCCGCCAGGCCACCGCCGCCCTCGAGCTGGTGGCCGACGCCCTGGCCGGCGAGCTGGCCGGCCTCGACGCCGTCATCGACGCCGGCACCCTGGCGGAGTCCTCGCCCGCCCTGCCCCTGGTCCGGGCCGCCGATCTCGTCGTCCTGGTGGCCCGGCCCACCGCCCGGGCCGTGGTCCACCTGGCCCCGTGGGTGGAGCAGCTGGGCGCCGACGGCCTGGCCGTCGCCGTGGCCCTCGCTCCCCTCGAGCGTCGCCGGCGCACCGAGCCCGCCTACCGCCCGGCCGAGGTGGCCGACGCCCTGGGCGTGGAGGTCCTCGGCGCCCTGCCCGACGACCCCGAGGGCACCGAGCGCCTCTGGGCCCAACCCGGTCGCCGCTCGGCGGTGGCCTCCACCCGCCTGGCCCGGGCCGCCGCCGCCCTGTCCGCCGCCGCCTTCGCCCGGGCGGCCTCGTCCCCCCTCGGCGCCCCGGCGGCGCCGGTGACCTCGGAGGTGGTGTCGTGAGCATCGTCGACCTGGCCGACGCCCAGCGCTCCCTCCGCCAGGAGGTGTCCGAGCAGCTGGTGGCCGAGGTCCAGGCCATCGAGGCGGCCCGCGGCGTGACCCTCGGCGAGCTCGACCGGGAGGCCCTGGCCGCCGCCCTGGTGGCCGCCGCGGTGGCCCGCCACGCCCGGGCCTGCCTGGACGCCGGGGTGCCGGTGCCCACCCCGGCCGAGGAGGACCGCCTGGCCCGCCTCCTGCTCGACGAGCTGATCACCCCCAGCGCCAAGCTCCAGCCCTACCTGTGCGACCCGACGGTGGTGTCCATCCGGGCCAACGACTACCGCACCACGTGGGTGACCTACACCGACGGGCGCAAGGAGCGCGGCCCGGGCCTGGCCGCCGACAACGCCGGGCTCATCGAGGTCATCAAGGGCCTGGCCGAGCAGGCCTTCCGCCACGACGGCATCGAGCGCCGCTTCGACGCCGGCTGCCCCAAGCTCGACTGCGCCCTGCCCAACGGCGACCGGGTCTTCGCCCTCATGGTGGTGAGCGGCAACGCCATGTTCGTCATCCGCCGCCACAACTTCATCGACCTCACCACCCTGGACGACCTGGTGCGCACCGGCATGCTCGGCCCCGTCGAGGCCGCCCTGCTCCGGGCCATGGTGGTGGCCAAGTTCAACATCGTCATCACCGGCGGCATGGGGTCCGGCAAGACCACCCTGTGCCGCATCCTGGCCAACACCATCCCGCCCGACGAGCGCAAGGTGGTCCTGGAGGACACCCCCGAGCTGGGCCTCGGGCGCTTCCCCGACCTGCATCCCGACCAGGTGTCGGTGTGCCCCCGGGGAGCCAACGTGGACGGGGCGGGCGAGGTGTCCATGGGCGAGCTGGGCGAGTGGCTGTTGCGGGCCGAGGGGGACCGCTTCTTGGTGGGCGAGGCCCGCGGCGGGGGAGAGATCATGCCCCTCCTGGCCGCCATGACCTGTGGCAACGAGGGCTCGATGACCACCATCCACGCCCCCTCCACCCGGGCCGCCTTCGCCAAGCTGGCCCTCTACTGCGCCCGGGCGGCCGAGCGCCTCCCCCTGGAGCAGGCCAACCAGCTGGTGGCCCTGGCCGTGAACTTCGTCATCCACCTGGAGGCCCGCCGGGGGCCCGACGGGGTGCGCCGGCGCATCTCGTCGATCCGGGAGGTGGAGCGGGCCGGCGAGGGCGGGGTGGTGTCCAACGAGGTGTGGCGACGCGACGCCGACGGCTCGGGCGGGCCGTGCGGGGAGTTCCTGCCCGACACCCTGCGCCGCCTGGAGGAGGCGGGCTTCGACCCCTCCCCGTGGCTGGGCGGAGGCCGCCGGCGGTGAGGGCGGCCCTGTCCCTGCTGGCCGGCACCGCGGTGGGCGCCGGCGTCTTCCTCCTGGTGGTCGGGCTGCGCCCCGCCCCGCGCCAACCCCGGCCCCTCCGTCCGCCCCGCCCCGGCTCGGACCGCCGCGCCGCCCAGGCGGCGCTGGCCGTTCTGGTCGCCCTCGTTGTCCTGGTGCTGACCGGGTGGCCGGTGGGGGCGGTGCTGGCCGCCGGGATGGCCCTGGCCCTGCCCTCGGTGTTCGGGGGTCGGGCCGCCCGGGCCGCCGAGATCGTCAAGGTGGAGGCGGTGGCGGCGTGGGCCGGCCAGCTGCGCGACCTGCTGTCCGGGGGCAGCGGCCTGCTGGAGACCATCGAGGTCTCCGCCCCCCACGCCCCGCTTCCCATCCGGGCCCAGGTGGGGCGCCTGGCCGCCGGCATGCGGGGCGGGCGGCTCCCGGCCGCCCTGCGGGCCTTCGCCGCCGAGGTGGACGACCCCATGGCCGACCTCGTGGCGGCCAGCCTGGTTGTCGCCTCCACCGAGCAGGTGGGGCGGCTCAGCGAGCTGCTGCACTCCCCGGCCGCCCGCAGCGCGGAGCACGCCCAGCTGCGCCGGCGCATCGACGCGGAGCGGGCCAGCGTCCGCACCCAGGTCCGCGGCGTGGTGGTGACCACGCTGGTGTGCATGGTCGGCCTGCTGGTGTTCCACCGCGACCTGCTCGCCGCCT
Source organism: Acidimicrobiia bacterium (assembly GCA_046566225.1). Lineage (GTDB taxonomy): Bacteria > Actinomycetota > Acidimicrobiia > Acidimicrobiales > DATLFN01. The sequence continues at coordinate 348 of JBKHXC010000160.1, read as the reverse complement.
ACGACGGCGCCGAGGGCCAGGTGGTGCTGGCCGCCATCGGGGCCTGCTTCCTGGCCGGCTTCGCCCTGCTGGCCCGCATGGGCCGCCCGCCCCGTCTGGAGTCGTTCACCCTGGCCGGGGAGGCGCCGTGATCGCGGCGGCGGCCGCCGGCGGCCTGATCGGCCTGGGTGCGTTCCTGGTGGTCCGCGGCCTGGTGCCGGCCCGCCCCCCGCTGTCGGCCGTGCTGGCCCGGGTCGGGACCGCGCCGGAGCCGGTGGCCCCGGTGGCGTCGTCGGGCCGGTGGGCGGCCCGGGTGGGACCGGCGGCCGCCCGGGCCCTGGAGCGCCTCAACCTGCCCGTAGGCGACCT
>JBKHXC010000159.1:0-11535 GCA_046566225.1 Acidimicrobiia bacterium | reverse complement strand
CGTGACCGTCACGAGCTTCTGCGCCTCGTCGACCACCCGGAGCTGCGGCATCCACGGGCCATCGACGTTGCTGCCCGTTCGGTACGCGGTCGTCGCCTCGTCGATCGTGTAGCCCCAGATGCCGACCCGAGCAAGGTCGACCGGCGGCCAACCCGGCTCCTCGGCGTACTTCCGGTACAGGTCCATGCTGTCGCTCGAGGTGTAGCCGAGCTCCTTGGCGACGAGATCGGGATACGGCGGTGCGGGCGGGTTGGAGCCGACGCATCCCCAAGGAGAAACCTTACGGTTGTCCCTACATTCGCGGATGGAGAAACCGGTGGTAAGGGAGTCTCCCACGGCGACATAGTCCGGACCCGCACGCTCCCAGACCCTCGTCACCTCCGCCGAGCGCCGGACGCGGCCCGTACTGTCGACGATGCTGGCAACGATTCGGTCAGTACCTTCCTTCGCCGACGAATATATGAGCGTCGCCTGCCCACCGCCGTGGCTCGTCTCCGTTCGGGTCGTCCCCTCATTCGGGCCCGACAGGACTGTGAACGTCACGGTCCTGCCGTCGGTCAGGTTGCCCTGGCTGTCCTGTACGATGGCGGTGTAGATCGCCGTATCCCCGACGGGAGACCGGGCCGTGGCGGGGGTCAGAAGGACGCCCTCGCCGACGACCGCCTGAACACCCTCGAGTTGGAATGCGGCAAAGAACACGTTGTCGTCCTGAGACGGATTGCGGGTTGTGAGGTTGATAGTCTCATCGCCCTCGTTGAGGAACGGCAGGAGGTCGTAGAGCTCGTCGTCGCACCGTGGCGGAGCCGGGTCGGTGCAGGATCCGTCCGTGGCGTAGGGGTCGGCGGGATTGGCCACCGAGTCACCGAGGCCGCCGACGCTCAGCAGCGCTCCGTTTTCAGGACGACCATCGTCGTGTCCGCCCGCCGAGGTGCTCAATCTCCGACCGTTCACCTCCAGTTCCGAGTACTGACCCGCTGGCTGATAGCCGTACGAGATGCCGAGACCCATTGCAAGCCGTACGCGGGAGTCGCCTGGGAGGACGGGTTGCGACAACCGGATGGTGTCCCCGAAGACGCTCTGCGCTCCGTAGAGCAGCGCGACCGTGTTGTCGGCCACGGCGCCTGGGTCCTCGAAGATGACGGCCAAGATCTCGCCGTCGATTAGCTGTGTGTTCTGTGGCTCGGCGACCCGGAGGCCAACCTGCCCGGGAGGGGCGGAGTCGATGTCGGACTTCACGATCGAGGTGACGTCTGCCCACACGTTCACCGACGAGATGCTGTTCGCCATCGTCATGTCGGCGTCCCACCGGACCACGGCGCCGTCGATGGTCACGTCGCCGTCCACCGGGCTATAGCCGGTGAAGCCAGTGCTGGCGGCCGCCAGGTACGCAGCGATCACGGTCCCGCCCTCAGGCTTCTCCACGTATACCGTGCCCCCAGATGAGTCGTTGGTCCCGATGCCGTCGACAGAGAGACTGATCTTCCCGGCGAAGAGCGCGGCCTGGGACAGCGGTCTCGACGCAACGGCGGCCTCGGCGACCGATGTCCAATGGAAAGCGACCGAACCGGTGAGCAGGCTTGCAACGAGGAGCAACGTCGTGCTCGATCGTGGGCGAGTCCTGCAGGGTCGAGCCGAAAGTCGGCACGAGTCCGCGTCGCCGCTCCCTTCCATCACAACGTCCGCCCTTCGTCCTCGAGATCCGGTCGAGCGCCACTCCCGTACTGAGCGCGGGACGAGCGCGGAAAGGCTCAGGGTGTCATGGTTCCGTCCGGACGTACATAGGTCATCTGCCCAGACCGATATCAGGCCGCCAGTGTTGGGCGACACGCTCGTTGAGGACGTAGGGGCCGCCCGGCGACACTGAACGCCAGGACGGCGGCGGCGAGCTTCGTCCTTGCCGTGGCGGCGATCTGGCGACAGCGTGAGGACGTCCTGCACGCGCAGGACCCCCTCGCTCGTCCTTGGCCGGATCACGAGGGGGTCCTCCTGTTGATGCCGGAGGGCATCGTGATGATCGTAGGGAGTGACTCGGCCAAGGTCGAGGCCGACCTCAAGGCGGGGTCGGTGAGCTGCCCGTCGTGCGCCGGCCGCCTGGGCCCGTGGGGCTTCGCCCGGTGGCGGACGGTGCGGGATCGAGCCGGCCCCGTGGCGCTGCGACCGCGGCGGACCAGATGCCGTTCGTGCGGGTCGACGCATGTGCTGTTGCCCGACGCGATGCTGGCCCGCCGGGTGGACACCGTGGCCGTGATCGGCGCTGCCCTGGACACGGCGGCGGCCGGGGGCGGCCATCGGCCGGCGGCCAAGGCGGTGGGGCGGCCCGTCTCCACGGTGCGGGGCTGGCTGCGCCGCTTCCGTGCCGGCGCCGAGCGGATCGTGCGCCACTTCCGGGCCTGGGCGCTGCGCTTGGACCCCACGCTCGACGCCATCGCCCTCGCCGGTTCGCCGCTGGCCGATGCCGTCGAGGCCATCGGGGTGGCGGCCCGTGCCGCGTCGCTGCGTCTCGGTCCTCGGCCGGGGTGGTCATGGGCGTCGGTGCTGAGCGTGGGGCGGCTGCTGGCCAACACGAACTCACCCTGGCTGGCGCCCGGATCGCCGACGACGCTCCCGGGATGGCTGGCGTCCGAGGGACGGACGTCGACCTCATTCGTTCGCTTCGCTCACTCCATCCGGCCACTGCGAACGCCGCGAACGTTCACACAGGGCACTACTCGGGCACCAGCCAGAGCACGGCCAGGGGCGGCAGGGTCACCTCGGCCGAGAAGGGCAGGCCGTGCCAGGAGGCGTCCCGGGCGAAGACCCGGCCGGCGTTGCCCACGCCCGAGCCGCCGAACTCGACGGCGTCGGTGTTGAGGGCCTCGCGCCAGTCGCCGCCCACCGGCAGGCCGAACCGGTAGCCGTGGCGGGGGACGGGCGTCAGGTTGGCCAGGCAGGCCATCGGGCGCCCCTCGGCGTCGAAGCGCAGGAAGGACAGCACGTTGTTCTCCACGTCGCTGGCGTCAATCCAGCGGAAGCCCTCGGGGACGTCGTCGCGCTGCCACAGCGGGGGCAGCTCGCGGTACTGGCGGTTGACGGCGCGGACCAGGTCCTGCACGCCGCGGTGGCCGGGGTCGTCGAGCAGGTGCCAGTCGAGGCTGCGGTCGTGCGCCCACTCGTGCTCCTGGGCGAGCTCGCCCCCCATGAACAGGAGCTGCTTGCCCGGGTGGGCCCACATCCACGCGAACAGGGCCCGCAGGTTGGCCAGCTTCTGCCACTGGTCGCCCGGCATCTTGGCGAACAGCGACCCCTTGCCGTGCACCACCTCGTCGTGGCTGAGGGGCAGGATGAAGTTCTCGCTGAACGCGTACAGCAGGCCGACGGTGAGCTCGTGGTGGTGGTACCGGCGGTAGATGGGGTCCTTGGAGAAGTACTCGAGGGTGTCGTGCATCCACCCCATGTTCCACTTGAACCCGAAGCCGAGGCCGCCCAGGTAGGTGGGGCGGGACACCGCCGGCCACGCCGTGGACTCCTCGGCCACGATCATGACGCCGGGGTGGGCGCCGTAGACGGCCTCGTTGAGCTCCTTGAGGAAGGCCACCGCCTCCAGGTTCTCCCGGCCGCCGAACTGGTTGGGGATCCACTCCCCCTCCTTGCGGGAGTAGTCGAGGTAGAGCATCGACGCCACCGCGTCGACCCGCAGGCCGTCGATGTGGAACTCCTCCATCCAGAACAGGGCGTTGGCGATGAGGAAGTTGCGCACCTCGTGGCGGCCGAAGTTGAACACCAGGGTCCCCCAGTCCGGGTGGGCCCCCAGCCGGGGGTCCTCGTGCTCGTAGAGGGCGGTGCCGTCGAAGCGGGCCAGCGCCCAGTCGTCGGACGGGAAGTGGGCGGGCACCCAGTCCATGAGCACGCCGATCCCCCTCTGGTGCAGGGAGTCGACCAGGAAGCGGAAGTCGTCGGGGGTGCCGAAGCGGCCGGTGGGGGCGAAGTACGACGACACCTGGTAGCCCCACGACGGCTCGTAGGGGTGCTCGGCGACGGGCATGAGCTCGACGTGGGTGAAGCCCATGTCGGCCACGTAGTCGGGCAGCGTCTCGGCCAGCTCCCGGTAGCTGAACGGGCGGTCCTCGTCCGGCTTGCGCCACGACCCGACGTGGACCTCGTAGATCGACAACGGCGCGTGGACGTGCTCGGCGCGGTCGCGGGTCCGCACCCACTCGTCGTCGCCCCACCGGTGGTCCGCCTCGGTGACCCGGCTGGCGGTTCCCTCGTCGGGGTGCTGGGCCCGGAACGCCATGGGGTCGGCCTTGAGCGCCAGGTGGCCGGCGGCGGTGAGGATCTCGAACTTGTACAGCTCGCCCGCCCCGACGCCGGGGACGAACAGCTCCCACACGCCCGACGTCCCCAGCATCCGCATCGGGTGGGGGCGCCCGTCCCAGAGGTTGAAGTCGCCCACCACCCGCACCGACCGGGCGCTGGGCGCCCACACCGCGAACGAGGTGCCGTGGGCGCCCTCGTGGGTCCGCACGTGGGCGCCGAGCACCCGCCACAGGTGGCGGTGGCGCCCCTCGCCGATCAGGTGCAGGTCGATGTCGCCCAGCGTGGGCCAGTGGCGGTACGGGTCCTCGTAGGCGTAGGCGCCGCCGTCGTCGTAGCGGGCCTCCAGCCGGTAGGGCCCGGCCACGGCCGGCGCCCGGGCCTCGAAGACGCCCTCGCCCCGGATGCGGCGCATGGGGACCGGCTCGGCGTCGTCGGTGAGCAGCCGCATCGACGCCGCCCCCGGCCGCCACGCCCGTACGACGCCGTCGTGGACGCCGAGGACCCGGTGCGGGTCGGTCAGCGTCCCCTCGACCAGCCGGTCGAGGTCGACGTCCACGGCCGAGCGCTGCGGCGCGGCCCCGGCCGACTTCTGCCTGCTAGTGGTCATCGAGCAACCTCCTGACGGCCCGCAGCGGGATGTCCACCCAGTCGGGCCGGTGGGCTCGTTCGTAGAGGACCTCGTAGACGGCCTTGTCCACCTCGAAGGCGGCCAGCACGGCGTCCCGGTCCGGGCCGGCCGCCGGGAGCAGGCCGTCGATGCCGGCGGTGGCGAAGTAGCCCCGGAGGAAGGCGGCGCGGTTGCGGCCCTCCCAGGCGTCGGCGCGGCCCCGCAGCGCCTCCTGCTCGTGGGCGTCGCGCTCGGACAGCGCCACCGCCGCCGCGTACTGGAACGACCGCACCATGCCGCCCACGTCCTTGAGCGGCGACGAGGGCACCTGGCGCTCGGCCAGGGGGCGGGCCGGCTCGCCCTCGAAGTCGAGCACGAACCAGCCGGCGTCGGTGCGCATCACCTGGCCCAGGTGGTAGTCGCCGTGGACGCGGACGGACGCCCCCGGCGAGCGGACGGCGCGCAGCCGCTCGACGAACTCCTTGATCCTCACCGGGTCGACGTCGCCCGCCTCCAGGCGGGCCATCTGCGCCTCGACCAGGTCGGCCCACGCCGCCGGGTCGCCCGGGGCGGTGCCGAAGGCGCCGGCCAGGGCCAGGTGCATCCCGGCCGTGACCTCGCCCAGCCGGCCCGCCTCGGCGGCGAAGTCGCCGCCGGCGGCCGCCGGGTCGTCGGTGGCGCCGGCGTACAGGTCGCGCAGGGAGGTGAGCGCCAGCGCCCAACCCTCGGCCCCGCCGGCCAGGTAGCGCACGGCGACGGCCAGGTCGACGCCGGCCCGCCGCCACACGCCCACCGGCTCGGCCACCGAGGCGAAGCCCTGGCCGGCCAGCCCCACGGTGACCTCCACGTCGGGGTTGGCGCCCGGGTGGAGGCGCCGGAACAGCTTGAGGACCACCCGGTCGTCGAACACCAGCGAGGTGTTCGACTGCTCGGCGCCCATGGGCCGGACCAGCTCCCCCTCCTCGCCGGGCGCCACCCGGGCGAGGATCACCTTGGCGAACTCGGGGTCGAGGGTGGCGTCGAAGGCGATGTCGCCGTCGACCACGCCGAGCACGGCGTGGTCCTGGCCGTGCAGGTACTCGGGGATGGCGTGGGCCGGGCGCCGCCCCACCACCACCTGGTAGCGGGCGGCGCCGGCGTCCACCAGCAGCCACTCCACCCCCTCGCCCAGGTGCTCGCGCTCCACGACGGTCGCCGTCTCCGGGGCCGGGCCGGAGTACCACCGCTGGCGGCCCAGGTAGGCGGGCAGCAGGCGGTCCACCGCCGTCTCGTCGGTCGCCGGCCCGCTCATCCGTCCACCAGCTGGAACCAGTAGAAGGCGTACGGGTTGAGGGTGATGAAGTACGGCAGCTCCCCGACCCGGGGGAACGGGACCCATCCCATCAGCTCGATCGGCGTCTTCCCGGCGTGGCGCTGGAGCGGCAGCTCGGCGGGCTGGGCGAAGCGGGACAGGTTGTTGACGCACAGCACCATGTCGTCCTCCTCGGATCGCAGGAAGGCCAGGACCGAGGGGTTGTCGGTGGGGATCACCTCGAAGCGCCCGGTGCCGAACACGGCGTGCTGGCGGCGGACCTCCAGCATGCGCTTGGTCCAGTGCAGCTGCGAGCTGGTGTTGCGCATCTCGGCCTCGACGTTGACCGCCTGGTAGCCGTACACCGGGTCCATCAGGGGAGGCAGGTAGAGGCGGGCGAAGTCGGCCCGGCTGAACCCGGCGTTGCGGTCGGGCGTCCACTGCATCGGGGTGCGCACCCCGTCGCGGTCGCCCAGGTAGATGTTGTCGCCCATGCCGATCTCGTCGCCGTAGTAGAGGATCGGGCTGCCGGGCATGGAGAACAGCAGGGCGTGGAGCAGCTCGGCCACCCGCCGGTCGTTGTCCACCAGGGGCGCCAGGCGCCGGCTGATCCCCACGTTGCGCTTCATGCGGGGGTCCTTGGCGTACTCGGTGTACATGTAGTCCCGCTCCTCGTCGGTGACCATCTCCAGGGTCAGCTCGTCGTGGTTGCGGAGGAAGATGGCCCACTGGCACCCGGGGGGGATGTCCGGCGTCTGGGCCAGGATCTCGGTGATGGGGTAGCGCTGCTCGCGCCGGATGGCCATGAACATCCGGGGCATGAGCGGGAAGTGGAAGCACATGTGGCACTCGTCGCCGTCGCCGAAGTAGTCCACCACGTCGGCCGGCCACTGGTTGGCCTCGGCCAGCAGCACCTTGCCCGGGAAGTCGGCGTCCACCTCCTTGCGCAGCCGCTTGAGGTACTCGTGGGTCTCCTTCAGGTTCTCGCCGTTAGTGCCGTCCCGCTCGTAGAGGTAGGGCACGGCGTCGAGGCGGAACCCGTCGAGGCCGATGTCCAGCCAGAACCGCACCACGTCGAGCATCGCCTGCTGGACCTCGGGGTTGTCGTAGTTGAGGTCGGGCTGGTGGGAGAAGAACCGGTGCCAGTAGTACTGCTGGCGGACGGGGTCCCACGTCCAGTTGGACGTCTCGGTGTCCACGAAGATGACCCGGGCGTCCGGCCAGCGCTCCGAGTCGTCGCTCCACACGTACCAGTCGGCCTTGGGGTTGGTCCGGTCCTGGCGCGACTCCTGGAACCAGGGGTGGGCGTCGCTGGTGTGGTTGACGACCAGGTCGGCGATGATGCGGATGCCGCGGCGGTGGGCCTCCTCGACCAGCCCCACGGCGTCGGCCAGGTCCCCGTACTCGGGCAGGATGGTGAAGAAGTCGGCGATGTCGTAGCCGCCGTCGCGCAGCGGCGACTGGTAGAACGGCAGCAGCCACAGGCAGTCCACCCCGAGCCACTCCAGGTAGTCGAGCTTCTCGGTGAGGCCCTTGAGGTCGCCGGTGCCGTCGTTGTTGGAGTCGTAGAAGCCCCGCACCAGCACCTCGTAGAAGACCGCCCGCTGGAACCAGAGGGGGTCGGCGACGTTCTCGGCCGTGCTGAGCGGCGCCCCGGGCACCGGTGCGCTCATCGGGTCGCCCGCAGGTGCAGCACGTGGGCCGCCTGGAAGGGCTCCAGGCGCACGTAGGGGTGGTTGCCCCACCACGGGAAGGACTGGAACGTCAGCTCGTCGAACGCCTCGTAGGGCTGGTCCCAGGGCAGCCCCAGCAGCGCCAGGTCGAGGTCGAGGACGGCTTCGACGGGGTGGTGGGGGTCGAGGCTCACCACGGTGAGCACGACGTCGGAGCGGTCGTCGGTGTGCTTGGAGTAGGCGATCACGTTCGGGTTGTTCGAGCCGTGGAAGGCGATGTTGCGCAGCCGCTGCAGCGCCGGGTGGCGGCGGCGGGCGCCGTTCACCAGGGCGATGAAGGGCGCCATCGTGTGCGGGTCGGCCCAGTCCCGGTGCTTGACCTCGTACTTCTCGGAGTGGAGGTACTCCTCGTTGGACGGCGACGCCGGCTGGTTCTCGTACAGCTCGTAGCCGCTGTAGACCCCGTAGGACGGCGTCATGGTGGCGGCCAGGACCAGGCGCTGGCGGAAGGCGGCCGGCGGGCCGTCGCGGAGCGGACCGCTCAGGATGTCGGGGGTGTTGGGCCAGAAGTTGGGGCGCATGTAGTCGGCCTTGGGGCCGTGGGCCAGCTCCTCCAGGTACTGCTCCAGCTCGTGGCGGGCGGTGCGCCAGGTGAAGTACGTGTAGCTCTGGGAGAAGCCGACCTCGGCCAGCCGGGCCATCATCTTGGGGCGGGTGAACGCCTCGGCCAGGAAGAGGACGTCGGGGTGGTCGGCCTGCACGGCGGGGATCATCCACTCCCAGAACGCCACCGGCTTGGTGTGGGGGTTGTCGACCCGGAACACCCGCACGCCGTGGCCGATCCAGAAGTCGACGATGGCCCGGCACTCCTCCCACAGCGCCCGGCGGTCGGCGTCGTCGTCGGGCCAGAAGTTGACGGGGTAGATGTCCTGGTACTTCTTGGGGGGGTTCTCGGCGTAGGCGATGGTGCCGTCCGGGCGGTGGTGGAACCACTCGGGGTGCTCGGCCACCCAGGGGTGGTCGGGCGAGCACTGCAGCGCGTAGTCCAGGGCGATCTCCATGCCCAGCTCGCGGGCGGCCGCCACCAGGGCGTCGAAGTCGTCGAAGGTGCCCAGGTCGGGGTGCAGCGCGGTGTGGCCGCCCTCGGGGCCCCCGATGGCCCAGGGGCTGCCCACGTCGTCGGGGTGGGCCTCGGTGACGTTGTTGGGCCCCTTGCGGAACTGGCGCCCGATGGGGTGGACGGGGGGCAGGTACACGATGTCGAAGCCCATCTCGGCCACCGCCGGGAGCCGCTCGATGGTGCCCCGCAGGCCCCCCTCGGAGCGGGGGAACAGCTCGTACCAGGCGCCCACCAGGGCCCGCTCGCGGTCGACCCACAGGGGCGCGGGCGCCGACGTGGTGAGGTCGGTGGCGCCCGCCGGGCCCACCACCAGGTCGGCGGCGTCGGCCGACAGGGCCGGCGCCAGGCGCTGGGCGGGCGGGGCGGCGGCGTCGCGCAGGGCGGCGACCACCTCGCCGAACGGGCCCCGGTCGTGGTCGGCGGCCAGCGACGCCCGCCGCTCGAAGAGCCGGGCGCCCTCCTCCAGCTCGACGTCGACGGCCTGTCCGGCGGCCAGCTTGGTGGTGACCTTGTGGCGCCAGGTGGCGTAGGCGTCGGTCCACGCCTCGACGACCAGCTCGTGGGGGCCGAGGGTGGTGGGCTCGACCGTCGCCTCCCACCGGTCGTTGCCGACCTCCCGCATGGCGGCCACCGCCCACTTGTCGCCGGCGGTGGGGCGCCAGCGGACCTGGGCGGCCAGCAGGTCGTGGCCGTCCTTGAAGACGTCGGCCGACACGCGCACCGACTCGCCCACCACCGCCTTGGCCGGGTACCCCGACGGCGTCCGGGGGCGGATGTCCTCGATGACGATGCGTCCGGTCCTGGGCGCGAGGCGCGCGTCGATCACCCCCAACTCCCTACCACCCGGCGGGGCTCGGGGAAACCCCGGCGTCCACCGCCCGCCAGCAGTACCACGCCGCCACGGTCCGCCACGGGCGGTACCGCTCCCCCGCCGCGACCAGGTCGCGGGCCGCGGGGGGCCCGGCCAGCCCGGCGATGCGGGCGTAGCCGGCCCGCACGCCGAGGTCGGCGACGGGCCACACGTCGGGCCGGTTGAGCTGGAAGACCAGGAACATCTGCGCCGTCCACGGGCCGATGCCGCGCACGGTGCACAGGCGCTCGATGATCTCGTCGTCGCCCAGGCGGTCCATGCCCCGGAGCCGCACCGTGCCGTCGAGGACCCGCGCCGCCAGGTCCCGCACGCTCGCCGCCTTGGCCGCCGACAGCCCCGCCGCCCGCAGGTCGGCCACCGGCGTGGCCAGCACGGCGGCCGGCGTGGGCCGGCCGCCGTAGAGGGCGGCGAAGCGGCCGTGGATGGCGGCCGCCGCCCCCGTCGCCAGCTGCTGGTAGAGGATCGAGCGGGCCAGGGCGGCGAACGCGCCGCCCGGGTGACGGCGCCGCACCAGCCGGCACGGCCCCGCCCGGGCCACGAACGCCGCCATGGCCGGGTCGGCGGCGGCGAGGGCGGCGGTGGCCGCCGACCAGCGCTCCCCCGGCCCGGCCCTCACCGGACCCCTTCGCCCCTGCCGGGGCGGCCGGCGAGCGACGAGGACCGCCGGCGGCCCCTCCTCGCCGCCGGAGACGGCCCCCCCGGCTGCCGGCCGGCTCGGCTCGGAGCCTCCGGTCCCGGGCCGATCGCCCTCCGCCACCGGCCCGGCCCGGCGGCGGCGGCGGCGCCGCCAGTAGCATCGGCGCCGCTGAAGGCACTGCGCAGCTTCACCGTCCGGGCCAAGCTCCCCCCCGCCCTGGCTCCGCTCCACGAGCTGGCGATGAACCTCCAGTGGTCCTGGAACGGCCACACGCGCAACCTGTTCCGGTGGATCGACCCGGCCACGTGGGAGGTGACCGGACACGACCCCGTCCGCCTGCTCGGCATGGTGGGCCGCGACCGCCTCGAGACCCTCACCACCGACCGGGCCTTCATGACCTTCCTGGCCGAGGTCCACGGGGACCTGCGCCACGACCTGGAGGCGCCGTCGTGGTTCCAGGAGCGCACCAGCGCCCTGCGGTCGGTGGCGTACTTCTCGCCGGAGTTCGGCATCGCCGAGGCCGTGCCGCAGTACTCGGGCGGCCTGGGCGTGCTGGCCGGCGACCACCTCAAGGCGGCCAGCGGCCTGGGGGTCCCGCTGGTGGGCATGGGCCTGTTCTACCGGATGGGCTACTTCCGCCAGGAGCTCAACGCCGACGGCTGGCAGCAGGAGCGCTACCCGACGCTGGACCCCCACGCCATGGCCGTGCGCCTGGTCGAGGGCGCCCGGGTCAGCGTCGACCTGGCCGGCACCGAGCTGGCCGCCCAGGTCTGGCGGGCCGACGTGGGCCGGGTCCGCCTGTACCTGCTGGACGCCGACATCGACGACAACGACGCCGAGCACCGGGCGGTGACCGACCGCCTCTACGGCGGCGGCACCGAGCACCGCCTGCGCCAGGAGATCCTCCTCGGGGTCGGCGGCGTGCGGGCCCTGGACGCCGTCGGCGAGGAGACGCAGGTCTTCCACACCAACGAGGGCCACGCCGACTTCCTCGGCCTGGAGCGCATCCGCCGGCTGGTCAAGGGGTCGGACATGACCCT
>JBKHXC010000158.1:0-2348 GCA_046566225.1 Acidimicrobiia bacterium | reverse complement strand
CCCCCGCCTCGTGGAGGAGGCCGGGGGCGGGGCCCCGGCCGGGGAAAGGGCCCACGGCCACGGGCGGGGAAAGGGCCCACGGCCACGGGCGGGGATGGGGCCCCCGCCTCGTGGAGGAGGCCGGGGTCGGGGCCCCGGCCGGGGAAAGGGCATAGCCTGCGGCCCAATGATCGGGACAGGGCACGGTGGGCGGTTCGGGGCGGTGCTCACCGCCATGGTGACGCCGTTCGACGCCGAGGGCCGCCTGGACCTCGACGCCGTCGGGGCGCTGGCCCGCTGGCTGGTGGCCAACGGCAGCGAGGGGCTGGTGGTGGCCGGCACCACCGGTGAGTCGTCGGTGCTCACCGACGACGAGAAGCGGGACCTGTGGCGGGCGGCGGCCGAGGCGGTCACCGTCCCCGTCCTCGCCGGCGCCGGCAGCAACGACACCGCGCACTCGGCCGGGCTGGCGGCGGCGGCCGAGGAGGCGGGGGCGGCCGGCGTCCTGGCCGTCACCCCCTACTACAACCGCCCCTCGCAGGCCGGGATCGAGGCCCACTTCCGGGCCGTGGCGGCGGCCACGTCCCTGCCTGTGGTCCTCTACGACATCCCCGTCCGCACCGGGCGGAGGATCGCCGGCGACACCATGCTGCGCCTCGCCCGCGAGGTGCCCAACATCGTGGCCGTGAAGGACGCGGCGAGCGACGTGGCCGGCTCGGCCCGGCTCCTGGCCGGGGCCCCGTCGTCGTTCGAGCTCTACAGCGGGGAGGACGCCCTCACCCTGCCGCTGCTGGCGGTGGGCGCCGTCGGCGTCGTCGGCGTCGCCACCCACTGGTCGGGGAGGGTGCACGCCCGGATGGTGGCCGCCTTCGCCAAGGGCGACGTCGACGAGGCGCGGCGGCTCAACGCCTCCCTGCTGGAGTCGTTCGCCTTCGGGACGGGCGAGGACGCCCCCAACCCCATCCCGGCCAAGGCCATGATGCGGGTGCTCGGCCTGCCCGTCGGCCAGTGCCGGCTCCCCATGGGCCCCGCCCCCGACGGCCTCGAGGATCGCGCCCGGCGGGTCCTGGCCAACCTGGGCGACGCCGCCCCCCCTGCCCATGCCTGATCCCGTTCGCATCACCTTCCTGGGCGGGCTGGGGGAGATCGGCCGCAACTGCGCGGCCTTCGAGCTGGGCGGGCGCATCCTGCTCCTCGACTGCGGGCTGATGTTCCCCGACCTGGAGATGCCCGGCGTCGACCTGGTGCTGCCCGACTTCACCTGGCTGAGGCAGAACGCCGACCGGGTCGAGGGCTGCGTGGTCAGCCACGGCCACGAGGACCACGCCGGCGGCCTGTCCTTCCTCCTGCGGGAGCTGTCGTTCCCGATCTACGGCTCGGCGCTCAGCCTGGGCCTGGCCCGCAACCGCCTGGAGGAGGCGGGCGTGCTGGGCCGCACCCAGCTGATCACGGTGCGGGACGGCGAGCGCCGGCGCATCGGCCCCTTCGACGTCGAGTTCATCCCCGTCACCCACTCGGTGCCCGACGGGTTCGCCACCGCCTTCCACACCCCCCAGGGCATCATCCTGCACTCGGGGGACTTCAAGCTCGACCTCCACCCGGTGGACGGCCGCATCACCGACCTGGCCCGCATCGGCGCCCTCGCCTCCGGGCACGGCATCCGCCTGCTCCTGTCGGACTCCACCAACGCCGAGGAGCCCGGCTACACGGCCACCGAGTCGTCGGTGGGGGAGACGCTGCGGGACCTGTTCCGCGACAACGCCGACAAGCGGGTGATCGTCACCTGCTTCGCCAGCCACATCCACCGGGTCCAGCAGGTGGCGGAGGTGGCCATCGCCAGCGGCCGCACCGTGGCCACCCTGGGGCGGTCCATGGCCAAGAACGTCGCCCTGGCCCGCGACATGGGCATGCTGCACATCCCCGACGACCGCCTGGTGGACATCGACCGCATCGGCGACCTCGACCCGGCCCGCGTGTGCGTCATCTCCACCGGCTCCCAGGGCGAGCCCATGTCCGCCCTCGCCCTCATGGCGGCGGGCGAGAACAAGCGCCTCCAGGTGGGCGACGGCGACCTCGTCATCCTCAGCTCCCACGCCATCCCGGGCAACGAGATGAACGTGGGCAAGGTCATCGACGGGCTCCACCGCCGCGGCGCCGAGGTCGTCCACTCCGGCATCGCCGACGTGCACGTGAGCGGCCACGCCATGCAGGGCGAGCTGGAGACGCTGCTGGCGGTCGCCCGCCCCGAGCACTTCATCCCGGTGCACGGCGAGTACCGCCACCTCACCCACCACAGCCGCCTCGCCATCAAGATGGGCGTCGCCGCCGACAAGGTCCTGCTGGCCGAGGACGGCGACGTGGTCGAGCTG
>JBKHXC010000157.1:0-5676 GCA_046566225.1 Acidimicrobiia bacterium | reverse complement strand
TCAGGGATCGTGACCGGATCGGGGCCTACCATGCGGGCGATGACGGGCCCCGCCGACGCCGAGCTGCTGCGGGCCGCCGCCGACGGCGACCGGCGGGCGTGGGACGCCCTGGTCGAGCGGTTCGGCGGGCTGGTGTGGTCGATCGCCCGGGCCCACCGGCTGGGTGCGGCCGACGCGGCCGACGTCAGCCAGACGGCGTGGCTGCGGCTGGTGGAGAACCTGGGCCGCATCCGCGAGCCCGACCGGGTGGGGGCGTGGCTGGCGACGACCACCAGGAACGAGTGCCTGCGGGTCATCCGCCGGTCCGGCCGCCAGGTGCCGACCGACATGGACCTCGACGCCGAGCCTCCCGACACCGCCTCCCCGCTGGCCGACGAGGGCCTCCTCACCGGCGAGCGCGACGCCGCCCTGTGGCGGGCGTTCTCCGCCATCCCCGAGCGCTGCCAGGTCCTCCTGCGGCTGCTCATCTCCGACCCACCGCCCAGCTACGAGGAGATCGGCGCCGCCCTCGGCATGCCCGTGGGCAGCATCGGCCCCACCCGGGCCCGGTGCCTCGAGCACCTGCGCCGCAGGACCGGTATCACGAGCCTCCTCGGCGGCTCCTAGCTACGAGGACCAGGAGGAGGCGGCAATGGCCGAAGACGTGAGCGGGACCGACGAGGCGGACCGCCGCCTCCTCGACGCGCTCCGCGCCGTGGCCGGCGCCGCCGACCCCGTGCCGGCGGCCGTGGTGCAGGCAGCCAAGGAGAGCTTCACCTGGCGCAGCATCGACGCCGAGCTGGCCGCGCTGGCCTACGACTCCCTGCTGGACGAGGCCCTGCTGGCCGGCACCCGCAGCGGGGCGTCGCCCCGCAGCCTCGCCTTCGAGGCGGCCGACGTCGTCGTGGAGGTGGAGGTGGTCGACACCGGCGCCCAGCGCCGGCTGGTGGGCCAGCTCCTGCCGCCCCGGCCGGCCGAGATCCAGGTGCGCCACTCGGGCGGCACGATCCGCATCGGCGCCGACGAGGTCGGCCGCTTCACCGCCCCGGGCGTGGCGCCCGGCCCGGTGAGCCTCCGCTGCCGCATCGCCGGCCGGGAGGGGGCACCCGTCGAGACCCCCTGGGTGGTGGTCTGAGCCCGGGACGAGGTCGCCGCTGAGCGGGCGGCGCGTCAGTCGCCGTCGCCGGGGGCGCGCAGCCGCCGGCGCAGCTCGTCGGCCGCCTTGCGGCGCTCGGCGTCGACCCACAGCACGAAGTCGTCCACGCCCTCGACCTGGTCGAGCTCCCACCGCCACCGGCGCAGGAGGGGGTCGTCATCGCCGAGCTCGACGGCGGTGAACGGGGCCAGGTAGGGCAGGCGCACGCCCCGTCCGAACAGGGCCACGAAGCCGGCGTAGCTGGCGGCGCGCCGGGAGACCACGACCCGGGCCGAGCACGGGCAGCGGTGGGCCACGAGGACGAAGCCGGTGCGCCGTCGCTTGGACGCCCCCACGTCCACCGACCACCGGTGCTCGGCGTCGATGCGCACCACGTCCTCGGTCTCGATGGCCCGCCCGCAGTGCGAGCACCGGTAGCGCTCGTCGGTCGCCGGCGCCGCGGGGCCCTCGTCGGGATCCGGAGTCCTGCCGCTGCCCCCCACGCCCTTCGCCTCCCCCCACCCGGCCCGTCGCCGGGCGGCACGCGGCAGGATACCGGCCGGGCGGCCGCCCCGTCAGGGTTTAAAGCTCCACTCCCCGAAGCGGTTGAGCCCGAGCCGGTCGGCGGGGTTCTTCCCCGTGGAGAGGGCGTCGAAGGACCAGTCCGGCTGCTTGTCGGCGAAGCGCTCGTCGACGACCGCCACGCCGTCGTCGATGTCCACCAGCTCGGCGATGAGGTAGGGCTCCACCGGCCCGATGCGGCCGGCCACGTGGTCGTCGAACTCGTGGCCGTACCGGTTGAGGATGCTCTGGAGCACCACCTGGTGCTGGTGGGCCAGGTAGCAGCGGGCCCGGTCGGCCACGTCCGCCGCCCGCCTCCGCGCCTGCTCCAGGTCGTGCTCGCCGGCGTCGGAATGGCTGATGGCCCGCAGGTCCTCGGACAGCCCGAGCCCGGTCAGCTTGCACGGCGAGCACTGCCCACAGGACTCGACACCCAAGAAGCGCGACACGCCGGCAGCCAGCGCCACCATGTCGACGGTGTCGTCGAGGACGATGAAGCCGGCCGAGCCCACGCCGCTGCCGATGGCCTGCATCGTCTCGTAGGCCACCGGGGTGTCCAGCAGCTCGGCGGGGATGATGCCGTTGGCCACGCCGGGCAGCACGGCCTTGATGCGGTGGCCCCGGCGGGCGCCCCCGCCGATCATCTGGATGACCTTGCGCAGCGACGTGCCCATCATCACCTCCCCCACGCCGTGGCGGCGCGACGCCCCCGTGACGGTGCAGACGATGGTGCCGGGGGACTGCTCGGTGCCGAGGGTGCGGAACCAGTTGGCGCCCCGGGCCATGATGCGGGGGACGTTGGCCAGCGTCTCCACGTTGTCGACCAGGGCAGGGGGCGCCACCAGCTCCACCTGGGGGCCGGCCAGCTCCACCCGCGACGACACCCCCGTGCCGGCCGCAACGCCGGCGGCCCGCCTCGACACCCGCTCCACGCCCAGGCGGAAGGGGGGCGCCAGGCGGGGGAACGGGTAGCGGCCGTCGATGGCCTCCAGGAGCGCCGTCTCCTCGCCGTAGAGGTACTCGTCGGGGCCCTCGAACACCTCGAAGGAGATGCCCTCGGCCCAGCCGGCGGCCTCCACCTCCCCGATGGCCGAGCGCACCCGGGCGACCTCGCGCCGGAAGGACTTCTTCATCCCGAACACGACGTGGTCGGCGTCCACCGCCCGGGCGGCGATGATCGCCCCTTCGATCACGTGGTACGGGCAGCGCCGCAGGATCGAGCGGTCCTTGAACGTGCCCGGCTCCCCCTCGGCGCTGTTCACCACCACCGTGGTGGGCTCCCGGGTGGACCGGTTCTCCACCATGGTGCGCCACTTGCGCCCGGTGGGGAACCCGGCGCCGCCCCGGCCCCGGAGCCCCGACGCCTCCAGGGTCTCGATCAGCCACTCCGGGTCCGCCTGGCGGGCGGCCTCCAGGCCGGCGCCCCCCCGGCGCCGGACGTATTCGTCGAGGGACTCGATCGTGTTGGGCCACAGGACCCGGCGGGCCGTTCTCACGAGGTCATTTTCGCCCTCCGGCCCGCGAACGCGCACATCGGCCCCCGGGCCGCCCCGGGCGCCCGGGGGTCAGGTCCCGCCGACCCACGTGCCGCTGACCGGCTCCCCCCTCCCGGTCTGGCCCTCCGGTCCCGCCTCCCCGTGGGGCCCGCCGGCCGGCGGCCGCTCGGTCTGGGAGGGGGCGAGGGGCAGGTCGACGACGAACCGGCTCCCCCCGCCCGGCTCCGACTCGACGCCCGCCGTGCCGCCGTGGGCCTCGGCGACGGCGGCCACGATGGACAGGCCGAGGCCGGTCCCGCCGCCGGGCCGGGCCCGGGAGTCGTCGGCCCGGTAGAACCGCTCGAAGACCCTGGCCGCCACCTCGGGCGCCATGCCGGGCCCCTCGTCGGCCACCTCGAGACGGGCCCGGTCGCCCGCCCCGGCCACCGTGACCCGCACCGGCGTTCCCGGCGGCGTGTGGGCCCGGACGTTGGCCAGCAGGTTCCCCACCACCTGGCGCAGGCGCAGGTCGTCGCCCTCCACCGTCACCGGGGCGGCGTCGACCTCCACCGGGCGGTCGGGCTCGACGGCCCGGGCGTCGCGCACGGCGTCGGCCACCAGGTGGTCCAGGCGCACCGGCCGCGTCTCCAGGGGCCGGCGCTGGTCGAGGCGGGCCAGCAGGAGCAGGTCCTCGACCAGGGCGCCCATCCGGCGCGCCTCGTGCTCCATCCGCCGCATGGCGTCGGCCACCTCGGCGTCGGTGCGCAGGCCGCCGGCCCGCCACAGCTCGGCGTAGCCCTGGATGGAGGTGAGCGGGGTCCGTAGCTCGTGCGACGCGTCGGCGGCGAAGCGGCGCACCCGGGCCTCGGACGCCTCCCGGGCGCGGAACGCGTCCTCGATGCGCGACAACATGGAGTTGAGGGCGACGCCCAGGCGCCCGGCCTCCGTGCCCTCGCCGGGGTGGTCGACCCGCGGCGACAGGTCGCCGGCGGCGATGGCGTCGGCGGTGCGGGCCATGTCCTCGATCGGGTGCACGCCGAGGCGCAGCATCCACCACGACACCACGCCGAGGGCCGACAGGACGGCCAGCGTGCCGAGCGCCTGCACCAGCCGGATGCGCTCCACCGTGCGCTCCACGTCGTCGAGGCTGATGCCCACCACGGCCACGCCGTAGCGGGGCTCCTCGATGGCCACCAGGCGCCACGACGCCGAGCCCTCGGTGGCCTCGGCGGTGAACGGCCGCGGGGTGTCGCCCTGGCCGGACAGGTGGGCCAGCACCTCCCGGCGGCGGAGGACGGGCGGGGGGTTGGTCTCGTCGGCCAGGGTCGACTTCAGGTGGGTGAGCGACGACGAGGTGGGGTCGCCAAGGGCCAGGAAGTACTCCGAGAGCGTCTCGGCGTCGGGCGAGGGGAGGCCGGCACCGCCTCGCCCACCGCGGTCGGCGCCGAAGATGCGGGGCGCCACCTCGACCAGCTGGCGGTCGACGCGGTCGAGGAGGAACGACTCGATGATGCGCGACAGCGCCACGTTGGTGGCCACCAGCACGGCCGCCACCGCCACCAGGCCCACCAGCAGCCGGCGCCGCAGCGACATCAGCCCACCCGGGCCGTGTACCCCACGCCGCGCACGGTGTGGATCAGCGGCGGGCCGAGCGTGTCGACCTTCTTGCGCAGGTAGCTGATGTAGGTCTCCACCACCGTGGCGTGGCCCCCGAAGTCGTACTGCCACACGTGGTCGAGGATCTGGTTGCGGGACAGGACCCGGCCGGCGTTGAGCAGCAGGAAGCGGAGGAGCTTGTACTCGGTGGGCGACAGATCGATGGAGCGCCCCGCCCGGCGCACCAGGTGGGCGTCGTCGTCCATCTCCAGGTCGGCCAGGGCCAGCCTGGACGAGCCGTCGCCCCGTCCCTGGCGGCGCAGGATCACCTGGATGCGGGCCACCACCTCCTCCAGGCTGAACGGCGTGGTGACGTAGTCGTCGCCGCCGAGGGTCAGCCCCCGCACCTTGTCGTCCACCGTGTCGCGGGCGGTGAGGAACAGGACGGGGACCTTCCGGCCGTCCAGCCGCATGCGCCGCACCACCTCGAAGCCGTCGAGATCGGGGAGCATCACGTCGAGCAGCACCACGTCGGGGTCGAAGGACCCGACCTGGCCCAGCGCCTCCCGGCCGTTGGCCGCCACCTTCACGTCGAAGCCGAAGTGGCGCAGGGCGGTGTCGAGCAGGAAGGTGATGTTCTCCTCGTCGTCGACGACCAGGACGCGGCTGCGCCGGTCGCCGCCGGGCGTGGTCATGCCACCAAGCTTCCCACCGCTTCCTGGGAAGATGCTGTGAGCCCCCTGAGGGTTCGCGCCCGGGGCCGGCACCGGGCGGCCGGTCGGCGGCCCGGGGCGCTTCCCCGGCGCCGGCCATGGGTAGGTGGGCGGGCATGGAGCGAGGACCGGCCGGCGCCGGCGGGCCGCCCGACGCCGGGGGAGGGGGCGGCCCGGGACGGGCCGGCGCCACCGGGCCGGTCGACGCCAGCGGGCT
>JBKHXC010000156.1:0-8167 GCA_046566225.1 Acidimicrobiia bacterium | reverse complement strand
CCGAGGCGCTCCAGGACGAGCTCGACGCCCTGGTGGCCCACCTGGCCCGGGCCTTCGGCCTCGGCGGGCGCGGCCGCCCGGCGGCGTCGGCGGCCGAGCGGGCCCGGGTCAACGTCACCCGGGCGCTGCGGACGGCGGCGGCCCGGCTGGCCGAGGCGCTCCCCGAGGCGGGGCCCGCCCTCGACCGCGGGATCCGCACGGGGACGTACTGCGCCTACGAGCCGGCCGAGGGCGACGTTCGCTGGGTCGTTCACCCCGGACCGAACGGGACCGCCCCCCGCTGAACGCCTCCGGGGTGGAGCCCGATCCACCGACCAGGAGGTCTACCCCGATGGACGCCCCCTACCAGGCAGGACCCGACGTCCACGTGCTGCCGGCCAACGTGCCCATCCCCGGCGTCGGGGTGCTGCCGATCAACGCCTACGTGGTGACGGCCGAGGAGCCGGTCCTGGTCGACACCGGCCTCGGCGTCGACGGCGACGAGTTCGTCGACGCCCTCGCCTCGGTCGTCGACCCGGCCGACCTGCGCTGGGTGTGGCTGACCCACGACGACGCCGACCACACGGGCAGCATCCGGCGGGTCCTGGAGCTGGCGCCGCGCGCCCGGCTGGTCACCCACGCCTTCTGCGCCATGCGGATGGCCACGTGGTGGCCGGTGCCCCTCGAGCGCGTCCACGCCATCCGGGCGGGCGACCGCCTCCCCGTGGGCGACCGCACGCTGCGGGCGGTGGCCCCCCCGCTGTTCGACAACCCCATGTCCACCGGCCTCCTCGACGAGGCGACGGGCGTGCTGTTCTCGGTGGACTCCTTCGGCGCCATCCTCCCGGAGGCCACGGAGGACGCCGCCCAGGTGCCCGCCGACGCCCTGGCCGGCGGCATGCTCGGGTGGGCGGCCATGGACTCGCCGTGGTCGCACCTGGTCGACCGCCAGCGCTTCGGCCGGGTGCTCGACGGGGTGCGCAGCCTCCAGCCGACGACCATCCTGTCCTCCCACCTGCCCGCCGCCACCGGCGCCTCCCTCGACCGGTTCCTGGAGGTCCTGGCGTCGGTGCCCGACGCCGAGCCGGCCGCCGCCCCGAGCAGCGCCGAGTTCGACGCCATGCTGGCGGCCATGCTGGCCGACGCCGGCCCCGCCGCCGGCGTCGGGGCGGGGGCGGCGTAGCGAAAGGGGGCGGGGCTGGTCGGCCGGGCCCGGCACCCCACGCCGGCGCCGGGCCCGGCGCCCGCGTTCAGGGCTCGCAGCGGCCGCCCAGGTGGCGGGCGAGGAAGGCCTCGGCCGCCGCGTAGAACCGCAGCCGGTTCTCCGGCTTGGCGAAGCCGTGGCCCTCGTCCTCGAAGAGGAGGTACTCGTGGTCGATGCCCTTGTCGGCGAGGGCGGCCCCGAACTGCTCGGACTCGGCCTGCTTGACCCGCGGGTCGTTGGCCCCCTGGGCGATGAGCAGCGGGATCCGCACCTCCCCCACCCGGGACAGCGGCGAGCGCGACCAGAGGAAGTCCTCCTCGGTGGGCGGGTTGCCGACCCGGGTGTGGAACTGGGCCACCAGCGGGGCCCAGTAGGGCGGGATGCTCTCGATGAGCGTCTTCAGGCTGGACGGGCCCACGATGTCGACGGCGCAGCGGAACAGCCCGGGGGTGAAGGTGGCGCCCACCAGGGCGGCGTAGCCCCCGTAGGAGCCGCCGTAGATCGCCACCCGCTCCCGGTCGGCCCAGCCCCGGGCCAGGGCCCACTCGACGGCGTCGACCAGGTCGTCGTGCATGCGCCCGCCCCACTCGCGGTCGCCGGCGCTCACGAAGTCCTTGCCGTAGCCGACCGATCCCCGGTAGTTGACCTGGAGGCACAGGTAGCCCCGGTTGGCCAGCCACTGGGCCTCGGGGTTGAGCCCCCACACGTCCCGGGCCCAGGGGCCGCCGTGCACGTCGACCACGGTGGGCAGGGCGCGGCGCTCGGAGCCGGGCGGGAAGGTGGCGTAGCCGGAGATCTCCAGGCCGTCGCGGGCCTGGTAGGAGAAGGGCTCCATCGCCGCCAGCGCGTAGCGGGACAGCTCGGGCTGGTGGTGGAACAAGAAGGCGCCCTCGCCGGTGCGGCGGTCGAAGGAGAAGTACGACACCGGCCCGTCGTCGGCGGTGAAGCCGAGCAGCCACACCTGGTTGGCGTCGTCGCGGTTGGCCACCCGCATGTCGCCCGGGTGCAGGGCCCGCATGGCCGCCACGTCGGCGGCCAGCGACGGGTCGAGGACCTCCCACTCCAGGCGCTCGCGCAGGAACCCGACGAGCTGCGCCTCCCGGGTGTCGGGGTGCACGACCACGTCGGTGACGTCGAAGCGGGGGTCCTCGGCCAGCACCTCCGGCTCGCCGCCGGCCAGCGGCATCCGCAGCAGCCGGCCGGCGTTGGCGCCCTGCGACGAGATCATCAGCAGGGCGTCGCCGGCGGCGGTGAAGTCGACGGGGCCGGTGCTGAGGGAGTCCTCCTGGCCCACCTGGTGGAACGGCCGCCACTGGTCGTCCTCGTCGTCGCGCACCATGACGACGAGCCCTCCGTCGGGCGTGGGCGCCACCGCGGCGCGCACCCGGAGGTCGTGGTCGGCCACCCAGCCCACGAACCCAGGGTTGTCGGCGACCTTGTCGAGCTCGCCGGTCGCCAGGTCCAGCCGGTAGACGTCGTGGAGCTGGGGGTTGTCCTTGTTGAGGCCGACCAGCACCGTGCCCGGGTGGTCCTTGGACACGTCGATCACCTGGGCCTGCACCCCGTCGAAGGGGGTGAGCTCGCGGTTGTCGCCGGTGTCGAGGTCGGCGGCGAACAGGTGCCAGTCCTCGTCGCCCCCCTTGTCCTTGAGGTACAGCAGGTGGCGGCCGTCGTGGGCCCAGAAGTACTGGCGGATCCCCCGGTCCCGGTCGGCGGTCACCGGCCGGGCGCCGTCGGCGCCGGCGTCACCCACCCACACGTTGAGCACGCCGTCGTCGGGCGCCACCCACGCCAGGCGGCGGCCGTCGGGCGAGATCCTCGGCGCCACCCGCTCCGGGTTGCCGAACAGGACGTCGCGCGGGATCAGCTCGGGGGTCGTCGCCATGGTCCTCCACGGTAGAGTGCGGGCGCCCGCCGACGGGCCAGCGAGGAGGCAGCCAAGTGGCCGTGACCGCGTACGTGCTCATCCAGACCGAGGTCGGCAAGGCGGCGCAGGTGGCCGACCAGGTGGCGCGCATCGACGGCGTCGTCTCGGCCGACGACGTCACCGGGCCCTACGACGTCATCGTGCGGGCCGAGGCCGCCTCGGTGGACGAGCTGGGCCGCATGGTGGTGAGCAAGGTCCAGCTCATCGACGGCATCACCCGCACCCTCACCTGCCCCGTCGTGCACCTGTAGGGCGGCTCACCCGGCGGGGATGGTCATGGCCCGGATGGCGAGGCCGGTCACGAACAGCCCGCCCAGGCCGTAGAGCAGGTGGATCCGGGCGCGGAGCTGGTGGCGGTACGAGTACAGGATGCCGACGGCGGCCAGCGCCACGAACCCGTAGAACATGTGGAACCGGGCCGGCTCGGGGTCCCGCCCGGACAGCAGCCGGACGCCCACCACGACCTGCACCAGCACGGCCGCCTGGGCGGCGGCGGTGAGCCACCACAGGGCCCGGTGCCGCAGGATCGGGAAACGCTCGGCGCCCAGTGCCCACAGCCCCGCCGCGCCGTTGCCCACCACCACGACCCACGCCCAGCCGGCGTGGAGGTCCCGCAGGGCAGCCAGCACCGGCGGCCGTGCGCCCCTACTGCCCCGGCCGCGAACCTTCGCCGCGTTCGCAGCGGCAAGGTCCGTGGCCGCACTCGCCGCCGCGGGCGGCCCCTGCGGCTGCGGGCACCCAGAGGAGACAGGGCGGAGGCGGCGCGAGCTCCGCTCGCCCGCCGGAGCACGATCCAATTCGACCGAATGGAGTGAGCGAAGCGGACGAATGAGGTCGCAGCACTAGGCCTTGGTGGCCTGCTGCTCCACGTCGAACGACCACAGCTCGGAGCCGGACGCGACGGGTGCGGAGGCGCCCTCGGGCTGGGCGTGACCCTGGCTGAACGACTGCGAGCTGACCCAGCTCTGGAACGACTCCTCGTCGGCCCAGCGGGTGTAGACGAGCCACGTGTCGCGGTCGTCGGTGGGCCGCAGCAGCTGGAACTCCTCGAAGCCCTCGGTCTTCTCCACCTGGCCGGCGCGGGCGGCGAACCGGGCGGCGAGGGCCTCGGCCCGCTCGGCGGGGA
The DNA here is from genome assembly GCA_046566225.1 of Acidimicrobiia bacterium. Taxonomy (GTDB): domain Bacteria; phylum Actinomycetota; class Acidimicrobiia; order Acidimicrobiales; genus DATLFN01. The sequence goes on along the minus strand of JBKHXC010000156.1, from coordinate 3,931 downwards.
CGGTGATGGCGTTGATGCGCACGACGGACATGGCGGCGATCTTGGCACGGGGCACCGGAGGGGGCCAGATCGCCCTCCTGACCGCCCGGCGCTCCCGGCTCTGGTATCGGAACCGGACCCTGGAGGGTCCCGTCCCGATACCAGAGCACGACGGCGGCCCGTCCCCCGGGCCGCGCTCAGGCGGCGCCGGTGAGGGCGGCGGTGAGGATGGCGCGGGCGTCGTCGACGGTGACGGGGCGGACGTTGCCGGCGACGTTGGCGTTGGAGGGCGAGGCGGCGGCGACGGCGGCGACGTCGCCGGCGGTCACGCCGCACTGGGCCAGGGTGGCGGGGAGGCCCAGGCGCCGGCGGAGGCGGTCCACGGCGCCGGCGGGGTCGTCGACGTCGCCCAGGGCGGCGCCGATGCGGCGCCCCGCCGCCCCGACGGCGCCGAGGTTGAAGCGCAGGGCGTGGGCCAGCACCACGGCGTTGACGAGCCCGTGCGGCAGTCCGGTGCGGCCGCCCAGCAGCTGGCACAGCCCGTGGTGCACGCCCATGGCGGCGTTCTGGAGGCACCGCCCGCCCAGGACCGCTCCCTCGAGCATGGCGGTCCGGGCGTCGAGGTCGGAGGGGTCGTCCACGACCCGGGGCAGGGTGGCCACCACCCGCTCCACGCAGGCCAGGGCCAGCGCCTCGGCCTCGGGCGAGCGGGCGGGCGAGTAGGCGCACTCCACGCCGTGGGCAAGGGCGTTCATGCCCGTCTCGGCGCTGACCCGCGCCGGCGTGTCGACGGTGGCGAGCGGGTCGTACACGGCGGCGACGGGGGCGAGGACGGGCGACGAGGTCCCCCGCTTGCGGCCGGTCGCCTCGTCGGTGGACCCGAAGAACGGCGTCAGCTCGGCCCCCGAGTACGTGGTGGGGACCGACACGTGGGCCAGCACGGGCCGGTCGGCCCACGTGGGCGACGCCCGCCCGGCCCGGCCCTCGGCCGCCGAGCACACCGCCTTGCCCAGGTCGGCGCACGACCCGCCGCCGAAGGAGACCACGCCGTCGACCCCGTCGGCGTCGGCCCGGGCCACGGCGGCGTCGACGGCGCCGGTGGGCACGTGGGGGCGCACGCCGGCGAAGACCGACACGGCGACGCCGGCCTCGCCCAGGCCGGCGAGGAGCGCCCCGGCCGCCGCCGACGAGCGCCGGCCGGCGGTGGTGACCAGCAGGGCGCGGCGGATGCCGACCTGGGCGCACACCTCCCCCACCCGCGCCAGCGTCCCCGCGCCGAACACGATGCGCTGGGCGTAGCCCGTGTGGACCCAGCCCCCGGTCACCCCCGCGGCGGCGGGGCGTCGAGGAGCCAGTCCTCGCGCGTCCCGGCCGGCGCCCCCCGGCGGACGAACCACTCCCTGCCCCACATGGAGCGGAAGGCGTCCTCGTCGAGGTTCAGGAAGAACGACGACTCGCTGATCTGGCTGGCGTGGGCGGCCATGGCCTTGCGCTTCTGGTCGAGGAAGGCGGTGACGTCCACCGTGGTGGTGATGAGGTGGGCCGGGGTGCCGAAGGTGGCCAGGTCGAGGTCGGCGGCCGCCTCGTCGACGTCCACGGCGTCCATCGCCTCGGCCGCCGCCGCCGCCATCACCTCGGTGAGGTGGTCGCGGCTCATGGTCGCCTCGAACACGGCCGGCGTTCCCGCCAGCTCGGCCGCCCGCACCCCGACCCGGTGGACCTGGATGTGGTCGGGATGGCCGTAGACGCCGTGGTCGTCGTAGACGGTGAGGGCGTCGGCCCGCTCGTCGTCCAGGATGGCGGCCAGGCGGGCGGCGGCGGCGTCCACCCCGGCCCGCCAGAAGCAGTCGGGCGCCTCGTTCGCGGGGGTGCCCATCATCCCCGAGTCGCGGTAGCCCAGGAACTCCACCCGGTCGACGCCGAGCACGCGGGCCGCGGCCAGCGTCTCCGCCGTACGCCGGTCGGCGAGGGCCTCGCCGGGCGCCAGCACGCCGTCCTCCACCTCGCCGTGCTCGCCCCGGGTGGCCACGACCAGCACGACGCGGTGGCCTTCGGCCGCCGCCCGGGCCATGGTCCCCCCGCACGAGATGGCCTCGTCGTCGGGGTGGGCGTGGAACGTCACGAGCGTCGCCATGGGCCATGGTCGCGCACGCGTACGGTGGAGCCGTGCGGGTGGACGTGGGCGCCGTCGAGGACCTCCGGGCCAGGGGGTGCCTCACCGCCAAGGCGGGCGCCCTGCCGGTCTGCGTCTTCTGGTCCGACGGCCGGGCGTACGCCCTCGACGACCGCTGCCCGCACATGGGCTTCCCCCTGCACCGGGGCACGGTGGAGGACGGCCTGGTCACCTGCCACTGGCACCACGCCCGCTTCGACCTGGCCTCGGGCGGGACGCTCAACCCGTTCGCCGACGACGTGCGGGCCTACCCGGTGGCCGTGGAGGGCGGCCGGGTGGTGGTCGTGGTCGACGACGCCGGCAGCGAGGCGGCGCGGGCGGCGGCGGTGGCGCACCAGCGCCGGCGCCTCCAGGAGGGCCTGGAGCAGGGCCTGACGCTGGTGACGGCCAAGGCGACGCTGGCCCTGCTCGACGCCGGCGTCCCCGCCGCCGACATCGTGCGGGCCGGGGTCGAGTTCGGCACGGCCTACCGGGAGGCCGGTTGGGGCGCCGGGCTCACCGTCCTGGTGGCGATGGGCAACGTGCTGCCCCACCTCGACCCCGAGGACCGGGCGGCGGCGCTGGTGCACGGGCTGGCGTTCGTGTCCCGCGACACCCGGGGCCGCCCGCCCAGCTTCCCGCTGCGGCCCCTGGGCGCCGGCGGCGTCCCGCCCGCCCGCCTGGCCGGCTGGTACCGGCGCTTCGTGGAGACCCGCAACGCCGACGCCGCCGAGCGCACCCTGCTGACCGCCCTGGAGTCGGGCGTCGCCCTCGACGAGGTGGCGGCCATGATGGCGGCGGCGGCGACCGACCACCTGTTCCTCGACGGCGGCCACACCGTCGACTTCACCAACAAGGCGTTCGAGGCGCTCGAGGCGCTGGGCGAGGCGGGCGACACGGCGGCCGCCGTGCTCACCTCACTGGTGCCGGGCACGGCCCGGGCGGCGCGGGCCGAGGAGGAGGGCCGGTGGCGGCACCCGGTGGACGTCGCCGAGCTGGCCCGGGCCGCGGCCGACCGGCTGCCCGGGCTGGTCGCCGAGGGGGCCGCCCGGGCCGGAACCTGGGACGACGTGGCCGGGCTGGCGTGGGCCGTCCTCGGCGACGACCCGGCGGCCATCGTGGAGCGGCTGTGCGGGGCGGTCTCCGCCGGCGCCACGGCCGAGCAGCTGGGCCGGGCCGTGGCCTACGCCGCCGCCCTGCGCATCGCCCGCTTCCACACCCAGAACGACCACGGCGACTGGGACGTGGTCCACCACGGCTTCACGTCGGCCAACGCCGTGCACCGGCTGCTGGGGCGGGCCCCCACGCCCGAGCTGCTGCGGGGGGTGGTCCACGGCGCCCTCAAGGTGTACCTGGACCGCTTCCTGAACGTGCCGGCGGCGCGCCTGCCGGCCCCGGCGGGCGACGCACGGCTCGAGGACCTCCAGGAGTGCTGGGACCGCCAGGGTGGCGTGGACCGGGCCGGCGCCATCGCCTACGGCTGGGTCCGCCAGGGGGGCGACCCGGCCGCCCTGGTGGCCGCCCTGGGACGGGCCCTGCTGGCCGAGGACGCCGGGTTCCACTGGTACCAGACCTACGAGGCGGCGGTCCGCCAGTTCGCCGCCTGGCCGGCCGGCTCGGAGGAGGGCGCCCTGATCCTGGCCGGCTGCGCCCGCTTCCTGGCCGCCCACACGCCCACCCGCCGCGAGCTGTCCCAGGTGGTGCGCATCGCGTCGCGCCTGCGCCGGGGCGAGGCCCTCTTCGACGAGGGCGACGGCTGATCCGGCCGCCCAGCCGGCGGGCGGCGATGAGGAGAATCGA